>PTKA01000078.1 GCA_002937525.1 Alphaproteobacteria bacterium MarineAlpha10_Bin3 | reverse complement strand
CCGGCGATCAAGGAAGCGCCGGTGTTTTGCCTGATAGCGCTGTGCCTGACGGCGGCCGGCTGTATCGTGCTGTTTTTTCAGGCCGACCGGCTGTATCAACTTTTGCGGCCGATAGGCGGAGGCTGACATGAAGCAAGGCGAGCGGAAATACTGGCTCGACCGGCCGGGAAGGGCTGGCAAGGTCTTTTGGGCGTTGTGCGTGCTGTGCGGGCTGCTGTTTTTCGCCGACGCCCTGTACGAGAAACATCCCACTTTCGCGGTCGAAGCCTGGTTTGGATTCTATGCGATATTCGGGTTTTTCTTCAGCGTCGGTCTGGTGCTTTCGGCCAAGGAATTGCGCCGTTTGCTGATGCGCAAGGAAGATTACTATGATTGAGGCGGTTCCGCCGGGACTTATCCTCATCGCCGGGGCATGTGTCGTGCCGTTCCTGCGCGGCCCCCTGCGCGCGGCGTTCATGCTGGCACTGCCGCTGCTCGGCTTTTGGCAGTTGATGCAGATAACGCCGGGGACTTACGTCGAAACCCGGTTTTTCGACTATACCCAGGTGCTGTTTCAGGTTGACAGGCTGAGCCTGGTTTTTGGCTATGTCTTCTTTCTCGCGGTGCTGATATCGCTGATTTATGCGATGCATATCACGGATACGGTGCAGCAGGTGGCCGGGCTGGTCTATGCCGGTGCGGCGATTTGCGCCGTGTTCGCCGGCGATTTGATTACTTTGTTCGCGTTCTGGGAACTCACCGCCATTGCATCGGTATTTTTGATCTGGGCGGTGCGCACCGAGCGCTCGTTCAAGGTCGGGATGCGCTATCTGATTATCCAGGTCGGGTCCGGCGTCCTGTTGCTGTCCGGCGCGGTGCTGATCGTCGCCGATACCGGTTCCATCGCCTTTGGCCATATCGGCATCGACAGTCTTGGCGGCAAGCTCATCCTGGCCAGTTTCGGCATCAAGGCGGCGTTCCCGCTGCTGCATAACTGGTTGCAGGACAGCTATCCCGAAGCCACCGTGACCGGCACCGTGTTCCTCAGCGCCTTCACGACGAAGCTGGCGATCTACGCGCTGGCGCGCGGCTATGCGGGCACCGAGATGCTGATCTTGGTCGGCGCGGCGATGACCGCGTTCCCGATCTTCTACGCGGTGATCGAAAACGACCTGCGGCGCGTGCTGGCCTACAGCCTGAACAATCAGCTTGGCTTCATGGTCGTTGGCATCGGCATCGGTACCGAGCTGTCGCTGAACGGGACCGTGGCGCACGCCGTCGCGCACATCATTTACAAGGCGCTGCTGTTCATGTCGATGGGCGCGGTGTTGTACCGCACTGGAACAATGAAGGGGTCCGAACTCGGCGGCCTTTACAAAAGCATGCCCTGGACGACCGGGTTCTGCATTGTCGGCGCGGCGGCGATTTCGGGCTTCCCCTTGTTCAGCGGCTTTGTCACCAAATCGATGATCCTTAGCGCGGCGGCCGAGGAAGGATACTGGTTCACCTGGGCCGTACTGCTGTTCGCGTCGGCCGGCGTGTTCCACCATTCAGGGATCAAAATTCCATTCTTCGCGTTTTTCGCCCATGATTCCGGAAAACGGGTCAAGGAAGCCCCGGCGAACATGTTGCTGGCGATGGCCTTGGCGGCGGCCTTGTGCATCTATATCGGCGTCAATCCAGCGCCGCTTTACGCCATCCTGCCGTTTGCGGTCGATTATACGCCCTATACGGTTGGCCATGTGATCGCGTCGTTACAGCTTCTTGCCTTTGCCGCGCTCGCCTTTGCGGTCTTGATCCGGTACGGCTTTTATCCGCTGGAAACGCCATCGACCAACCTCGATAGCGATTGGATTTACCGCCGCTTGCTGCCGAAATGGATCGCTGGTTTGGCGCGTGGATTGCGCGACGCCGGGGCCGAATTGGACCGCTGGCGCGAAGCGTCCTTGCGCTATCTGCTGGGACGGGTGTTTCATTATCACGGTCCGCGCAGCGTGATGGCGCGGACCTGGCCGGTCGGCGGGGCGGCGCTGTGGGTGATGGTGTTGCTTGGCGGGTATCTGGTGGTCTATTACCTCTGATCCCAATTCTTCTGGTTCCAGCAGCGCAATGAACCACGCAAATCTCTATGAATCGCCCAAGGCGGGCGGGCGTCAACTTCGCACGATGGCGACTTTGCTGCCCTATCTGTGGCCGGCCGGGAACTGGCCGATGCGCCGGCGGGTGGTCTTCGCCTTCGCCCTGATGATCGCCTCGCGGATCGCCAATGTCTATGTCCCGCTGTTCTACAAGGACGCCATGGACATGCTGACCGGCGAGACCAACCTGGTGATCGCGCTGCCGCTGGGGTTGCTGTTCGCCTATGGCGCAACGCGGGTGCTGGCGGTGGGGTTCGCGGAGTTGCGCGAGGCGGTGTTCGCCCGGGTCGCCCAGCGCGCGGTGCGCGCGGCAGCACTGCGCACCTTCGAGCATCTGCACGCGCTCGGCCTGCGCTTTCATCTCGACCGGCAGACCGGCGGGCTCAGCCGGGTGATCGAGCGCGGCGTGAAGGGCATCGAGTTCGTGCTCGCCTTCACGATGTTCAATATTCTGCCGACATTGCTCGAAATCCTGCTGGTCTGCGCCATTTTGTGGAACCTGTTCGACGTCTGGTACGCGCTGGTTACCTTCGTCACGATTGTTTCCTATATCGGCTTCACTTTGGTGATTACCGAATGGCGCATCGCCCACCGGCGAGAGATGAACAACCGCGACACCGAAGCCAATACCAAGGCCATCGACAGTCTGCTGAATTACGAAACGGTCAAGTATTTCGGCAATGAAGCGCATGAAGCGCGGCGCTACGATGGCGCCATGCGCGGCTATGAAGAGGCCGCCGTGCGCAACACGATCAGCCTGTCGGCGCTCAATGTCGGGCAAGCCGGCATCATCGCCGCCGGGCTGGTCCTGGTCACGGTCATGGCCGGCAACGATGTCGTCGCCGGGACCATGACGATTGGCGATTTCGTGCTGGTGAACGCCTATCTGATCCAGCTTTATCTGCCGCTCAATTTTCTTGGTTTCGTCTACCGCCAGATCCGCCAGTCGCTGACCGACATGGAAGTGATGTTCAACATACTGGACATTCCAGCCGAAATCACCGACGCGCCTGCCGCGCCGCCACTTCGCATTACCGGCGGCGAGGTGGTCTTCGACCATGTCGATTTTGGCTATGACGAGCGTCGGCCGATCTTACGCGACGTTTCCTTCACCGTGCCGCCCGGCCGGACCGTCGCCATCGTCGGCCCCAGCGGCGCTGGAAAATCGACCTTGAGCCGGATCCTGTTCCGGTTCTACGACGTGACCGGCGGCAGCGTGAAAATCGATGGTCAGGATATCCGCAAGGTGACCCAGGAAAGCCTGCGCGCGGCGATCGGCATCGTGCCGCAGGATACGGTGCTGTTCAACGATTCGATCTATTACAACATTCTTTATGGCCGCACCGGCGCCAGCCGGGCCCAGGTCGAGGAAGCCGCCCGGCTGGCCCGCATCCATGATTTCATCATCGCTTTGCCCGACGGCTACCGGACCGGCGTCGGCGAGCGCGGGCTGAAGCTGTCCGGCGGCGAGAAACAGCGCGTCGCCATCGCCCGCACGATCCTCAAACAGCCAGCCATCCTGCTGTTCGACGAGGCGACTTCGGCGCTCGATACCCATACAGAGAAGGAAATCCAGGAAAGCCTGCGCGAGGTGTCCAGCGACCGCAGCACCCTGGTCATCGCCCACCGTCTGTCGACCGTGATCGACGCCGATGAAATTCTGGTTCTCGACCATGGCCGGATCGTCGAGCGCGGCCGCCACGCCGATTTACTGGAACGCGGCGGCGCCTATGCCGCGATGTGGGCCAAACAGCAGGAAACGCTCGAAGACGTGGAAGCGGATTAACCTTCGCGGTCCACGATCCGGTGCGCCGACGCATGAACGCCATAGGTTTTCATCGGCGTATCGCCGGTGACGCGAAAGCCGTGCTTGACGCCGGGCGGCAAGGCCAGGGTCGAGCCCGGCCCGATTGCAATCACGCCGTCATGGCCGTCCATCCAGGCTTCGCCTTCGCCTTCTATCACGCTGACGACTTCCAGATAGGGATGGGAATGGGTGCCGGTGGAATAACCCGGCGGCGATATTTGCACGCCGACCCGGATCGGCGTCGACCCGGCGTCGTCGCCGACCAGGGTCTGGTAGGTCGCGCCGCCGGAAAACGCCGTCTTGGGCACCTGATCGAGTTCGATAATCGGCATCTTGGCTCCTTTCGCGGTAATCTGCATACTATGCCGATAGGGATTTAGCGCGTTTCACCGGCGAAAGGATAGGCCATGGCTACGATTGACGTGATGTATGACTTGATCGACCGTATCGCCGGGCTGGATATGGGGCAGCGCGGGGTCGGCGGGCTGTACGAGCCGGCGCGCGATTTGTGCGGTGAGCCGCTTTGCCTTGCCGCGGCGCGGCCGCTGGCCGGTCTGGCGCGCGGCGACCATGTCGTGATTCTGACCGGGTCGCTGACCCGCGCCGGGGTCAGCACCGCGATTGCCGAAAATGACGGGCCGGTCGGCGTGGCCGCCCTGGCCCGCGCGGTCAGCATCGGCTTCAACGCTATTCCGGTCATCATGGTGGACGAACCGATTTGCGACAAGGTGGCCGCGATCACGCGGGTCGCCGGCCTGAACGTCGTGACCCTTGAACAGGCGCGGATCGCCACCGCCATGGCGCGCTTTACCGCCATCGCCGTGGTCGAAGGCGGCAAGGTCGACGATGCGGCGGCGCGGGCGCAAGCCGCCTCCATCATCGACGATCTGGCCCCCAAGGCGGTCTTTTCGGTGGAACGCGCCGGGCTGAGCGCCGACGGCACCTACCGCAACGCGCGCGGCGAGGATTACAGCACCGGCCGCGCCCGGCTCGATCACCTCGTGAGCGAGGCGGCGCGGCGCGGCATCGTCACCATCGGGGTCGGCGATGGCGGCAACGAGATCGGCATGGGCGCGGTCCGCGCCGCCGTGCACGAGCATATTCCGCATGGCGAGGTGCTGTGCGCGCAGATCGCCACCGACGTGCTGCTGCCGTGCGGTGTGTCGAACTGGGGCTGTTACGCGATCATGGCGGCGCTGGCGGTCCTGACCGGCAATCTGGAACTGGCTCATACGCCGGATCTGGAACGGCGGCTGCTCGAAGCCTCGCCGCAGATCGGCCTGGTCGATGGTTCGACCGGCCGGCTCGACGCGACTGCCGACGGGCTGCCGCTGGCCACCCATCTTGGCCTGGTGGAACTGCTCTGGACGACGGCGCGGCGCGCCATAGAAAGCGGCGGTGCGGCGCCCCATGCCAATGTTTGACATGAATTCGATATGAATCAGAATTATAAAAAGGAGTCGTAATGGGACGGATGGAGGGCAAGATCGCGCTGATTACCGGCGGCGCGTCGGGGCTCGGGCGGGAGACGGCGGCGTTGTTCGTGCGCGAGGGCGGGCGCGTCGCGGTCACCGATATCAATGTCAAGGGCGGCCGCGCGGTTGCCGATGAGATTGGCGATGGCGCGATTTTCCTGGACCATGACGTCACCAGCGAGGACCAATGGATCGCGGTCCTCGACCAGACGATGGCGGCGTTCGGCGGCCTGCATGTTCTGGTCAACAGCGCCGGTATCGGATTGAGCAAGTCGGTCGAGGATATCGAGCTTGAAGAATGGCGCAAAGTGCATGCCATCGACCTGGACGGCGTGTTTCTGGGCTGCAAGCACGCCATTGCGAAGATGGCGGCCAGCGGCGGCGGGTCGATCGTGAATATCTCGTCGATCGCCGGCATCATCGCCGGGCACAATATGGCGGCGTATAATTCGGCCAAGGCCGGGGTGCGGCATCTGAGCAAGTCGGTCGCACTTCATTGCGCCCGCAAGGGCTATAATATCCGCTGTAATTCGGTGCATCCGGCGTTCATCGATACACCCATTCTGGACAGCTACAAGGAACGCTTCGGCGCAGCCGTGGCGCTCGGTAAATTCGCCCGGCAAATCCCGCTTGGCCGGGTCGGGCAGCCGCTGGAAGTGGCCTATGCGATCCTTTATCTGGCGTGCGACGAATCGACCTTCACCACCGGCACCGAACTCATCATCGATGGCGGTATCAGTGCGATGTAGCGCCAATGCCGGTGCGCGGGGTTGCGCCGTGCGGCGAATTCGCGCCATGATCGGGTATGGCAACCGGATGACAGCATGACCGTTACGATCAAACCGCTCCACCGCGTCTTCGCCGGCGAAGTCGATGGCCTCGATCTGCGCCGCCCGCTTAGCGTCCAGGAGGCCGCGGCGATTGAAGCCGGCATGGACCGCTACGCCGTTCTGGTGTTGCACGGACAGAACATCTCGGACACCCAGCAGGCCGAATTCAGCCGCAATTTCGGCGCCCTGGAGATGCCGGACAAGGTCAGCAACATCACCAAGAACGAGGACCGGCTGCTGGCGCCGATCATGGCCGATATTTCCAATCTCGACCGCGATAACCAGCTGTTCGGGCGTGACGACCGGCACCGGATGTTCAATCTGGGCAACCGGCTATGGCATTCCGACAGCTCGTTTCGCGCCGTGCCGTCGAAATATTCCCTGCTGTCGGCGCGCGTCATTCCAGAACATGGCGGCGACACCGAATTCGCCGATATGCGCGTCGCCTACGATGCGCTGGACGATGC
>PTKA01000077.1 GCA_002937525.1 Alphaproteobacteria bacterium MarineAlpha10_Bin3 | reverse complement strand
CAGCGATTCGTCGCCGGCGAGATAGTCGTTATCCGCCAGCCGCCGGTCCATCACGCCATACAGCCGCTTGGCTTCCTTGACATAGCGTTCGCTGCCAAACGGCACCGGCGTCTCCAGGCCAAGAAAGACATGCGCTTGTCCCAGCATCGGGCCGAAGCCGCCCATTTGCCACATCAGCCATTCATAACATGCGATCCGCTTGCGCGGATCGGCCGGAATCAATAGGCCGGTCTTTTCCGCCAGATAGATCAAGATCGCGCCGGTCTCGAAGACCGATACCGGCTTTCCGTCCGGCCCGCCGGGATCGACGATTGCTGGAATCCGGTTATTCGGCGAGATCTTCAAAAATTCCGGCGCGAACTGCTCGCCCTTGGAAATGTCGATGGCGTGCTCGTTATAAGGCAGGCCGGTTTCCTCCAGCATGATGGACGCCTTGCGCCCGTTTGGGGTCGCCCAGGTATACAGATCGATGGTCATGTCGATGCTTTCTATGGGTTGTTCCTACTACCGCCATGGCAGTCCGGTGATGCCATCACCCGGCCGCCGCTAGCGCTCCATTCGCCGGGCGTCATGGTCTGCATCGACAGCGCGTGAATATCTTCGCGCAGTTCCTTTTCCAGGATGCCGTTGACCCGCTGGTGGCGGCGGACCCGGTTCAGGCCATCGAATTCGTCGGTGACGACGATCACCTTGAAATGCGATTCCGAGCCCGGCGGCACATTGTGCATATAGCTTTCGTTGATCACCTCCAGATGGGCCGGGGTCAGGGATTGGGTGATTTTGCGTTCGATCGATTCCTGGATACGCATGGCGCGGTCCTTCTCGTGGTTATTTGACGAAGCCGGTAAGATCCTTGCGGATCTGCGCGGCGAATGCGCTGTCGAAGCGGCGCATCAGCTTTTCGACCAGACCAAACCACACCGCCTCGCGCCCGTCCAGACTGGCGTCTTCGGGAACGGTCTGGCTTTGCCGCGCGGCGGCGGTCGCGGTGGCGCTGCGCTGGCCGTTCAAATCGACCGCCTTGATGGACATTTCGATATATCCGTCATAGCGCCACGCCTGATCGGTGGTGAAGGCGCCGGTCACGCCCTTTTTGACCTTGAGCCTGGTTTCGGTCGCGGTGGCGCGGCGGATAGAGACGATGGCCTCGCCCGACGCGCCCACGGCAACCAGCCGGTCGGCGATCCAGCGTTCCGCCGCGACCACCGGCGGCGTCGGAAATTCCTGCCCGACATTCGGCGTGCCAACCGGCGCGCGGTAGCGTGGCGCATAGGTAATTTTCGCAACATCCAACCGGATCGGCGACAGATGCCTGAAGGTGATTTCCGGAAATTGCCGCGGCGCCACGGTGGTTTCACATGCGGCGAGGACAAGTAAGGCAAGGGCGATGACGGCACCGCGAGAAAGCATGGCCTGATCCATTGTTTTTAGGTCCCGGTTCTAGAAATATGCAGTGCTGCGCATCCCGGATCAAGATGCCGCGCCAGCAATGCCGGGTCGAAAACCCGCTCGGCGTTACAAAACTGGCAGGTGACCGTGATCTTGCGGTCGATTGTCATTTCCTCGATTTCGCGTGCGCTCAGCATGGCGACGGCGGCCTGCATCCGCGCGCGCGAACATTTGCAGGCAAAGACCAGCGGTTTTGCCGCATAGACGCGCACGCCGTCCTCATGGAACAGGCGGAACAGCAGATCATGGGCGCTCAGTTGCGGATCGCAAAGCTCCTCGGCACGGCAACTGCCCATCAGCGCGATCGCGTTGCGCCAGGCATCTTCCATGCCATCGGCCGCATTTTGGTCTTCTTCTTCGGGCAAGCGCTGCAATACCAGGGCGCCGCCGCGCCATTGCCCCGCCTTGTCGCGCCGGCAGGCCAGCACGACCCCAGCGGAGAACTGGCTGGACTGGCGAAAATAATGCTGCACGCAGTCGGCCAGATTGTTGCCCTTTATCTCGACGATGCCTTGATAGCGTTCGGTATCGGGTCCCTGATCGACGGTAAAGACCAGTCTTCCCGCACCGAGCAATTGCGGGATCGACGCGCCCATGGCCGGGCCGGCGATATCGGCATAGCCGCGGATCGACCCGTCGCTCGCAACGTCGGCGACCATCAGCTTTACCGGGCCATCGCCACGCACCTGCATGCTGAACGTGCCCTCGAACTTCATGCCGCCCGACAGGCCGGCGACCAGCGCCATCGCCTCGCCCAGCAATATCGCTACCGATTGTGGATAATCATGCGCCCGAAGCGGCGCATCCAGTGCCGGACCCAGCCGGACCAGCCGGCCATGAAGACCGCTGGTCTCCATCGTGAAGGGTTGGATCAGATCGTCTTCGGGCAGGCTCACGAAAGACACCAGGCAAGGATGCCCTTTTGGGCATGCAGCCTGTTTTCGGCCTCGTCCCAGACCACCGATTGCGGCCCGTCGATAACCTCCGGCGTCACCTCCTCGCCACGGTGGGCGGGCAGGCAATGCATGAAAATCGCATCGTCTCGGGCTTGCTGCATCAGCCGTTCATCGACCTGATAGGCGTGCAGCAGATTATGCCGCGACTCGGAATTCACGTCGTTCATCGACACCCAGGTGTCGGTGACGACGCAATCGGCGCCGCGCACGGCTTCGGCCGGATCGGCGGTGACATGGATGTCGCCGCCCTGTGCCTTGGCCCACTCCAGCACCGCCGGCGCCGGGGATAGCTCGGGCGGACAGGCCAGCCGCAGTTGGAAATTGAACCGTACTGCGGCGTGAATCCAGCTTCGCGCCATGTTGTTGCCGTCGCCGCTCCAGGCGATAACGGCGTTGCGGATGGCGCCGCGATGTTCCTCGAAGGTCATGACATCGGCCATCAACTGGCACGGGTGGGTGGTGTCGGTCAGCCCGTTGATCACCGGCACGCTGGCGAATTCCGCCATTTCCGCCAGCTTGTCCGGCGACGTCGTGCGCATCATGATGATATCGACATAGCGCGACAGCACGCGCGCCGTGTCGGCAACGGATTCGCCGTGGCCGAGCTGGGCGTCGTTGCGCGAGATATAGACGGTTTCGCCACCAAGCTGGCGCATCCCGACATCGAAACTGACCCGGGTGCGGGTCGATGGCTTCTCGAACACCATGGCCAGGAACTTACCTTCGAGCGGCCGCATGTCCGGCGCCGAGCCGTTCTTGAAGGCGCTGCCAAGGTCGATCATCCGGCGCAACGTCGCTTCGTCGAACGGCGCGATGTCGAGGAAATGCCGGGGGTTAGCCATCGTCGGCCTCCCAGCTCCCGGCGACCTTGTCGAGGATACCAAGCGCCTCGTCGATATGGCTGGCGTCGATGTTCAGGGGCGGCAGCAGGCGCACCACATTGTCCCCCGCCGGCACCGTCAGCAGGCCTTCTTTCTGCAAGGCAACGACCATGTCGCCGGCCGGAATGACGCATTTCAGACCCAGCATCAAACCAGCGCCGCGCACGGATTCGAACACCGCCGGATAGCGGCCGACCAGATCCTGCAGCCGGTCCCACAATGCGCGCGCGGTACGGTCCACATTGTCCAGGAACCCGTCCTCCAGCAGCACGTCGAGCACCGCATTGCCGACCGCCACGGCCAGCGGATTACCGCCAAAGGTGCTGCCATGCGTGCCCGGCACCATGCCCTTGGCGGCTTCCTCGGTCGCCATGAAGGCGCCGAGCGGGAACCCGCCGCCGATGCCCTTGGCGATGGCCGCGACATCGGGCGCAATGCCGGCCCATTCATGGGCGAAGAACTTGCCGGTCCGGCCGTTGCCGCACTGAATTTCGTCGAGCAGCAGCAGCACCCCGAACTCATCGGCGATTGTGCGCAGACTGCGCAGATAGTCCAGATCGGCCGGCCGGACGCCGCCTTCGCCTTGAACCGGCTCGAAAATGATCGCCGCCGTTTGTGGCCCGATCGCCGCGCGCAACTCATTCAGATTGCCGAACGCGACCTGGTCGAAGCCATCGGTTTCCGGGCCGAAACCTTCCAGATGCTTGGGGTTCTTGGCCGCCGATATGGTCGCCAGCGAGCGGCCATGGAACGACCCCTCGACGGTAACGCAGCGCCAGCGTTCCGGGGCGCCATTGGCATAATGGTAGCGGCGGCAAAGTTTTATCGCCCCTTCCATCGCCTCCAGCCCGGTGCTGCAAAAGAACACCTTGTCGGCGAAGCTCGCCGCCGCCAGCCGGTCGGCCAACCGGATCTGATCGGGAATATTGTACAAATTCGAGACATGCCACAGCCTGGCTGCCTGATCCTGCAACGTCTTGACCAGATGGGGATGGCCGTGGCCCAGCGAGCAGACCGCGATCCCGGCGGCGAAATCGAGATATCGCCGCCCGTCGCTCGCACACAGATAGGCACCTTCGCCTTTTTCGAATGCGAGATCGTAACGACCATATGTCGACATTACCGCTGACATCGCCAAGCCTCCAGATTTGCCCGCGTTGGGCGCCCCATGGTGAAAGGCGCGGAGTATCCGCACTGGCCTGTATGCTGTCAACGGTCGCTTTTACGCCAATCCCAAACCTTTTAACGCGAATTTCAGCGCATCGGGGGTGGTAAAGCGCGGGCCGGTCAAGTCCCGTCCTTGCCCGCGTCGATGAAGGCGCGGAACATTTGCTCGACCGGCTCGCGGTTCAGGTCCCGGGTAATCATGACGATGCGGCTGCGGCGGTCGGCGTCGGGCCAGGCATCGAGCATGGCCGGCGGGTGGAAGATGTGCTGGACGCCATGCACCACGACCGGGCCTTCGGCATCGACGATGTTGAGAATGCCCTTGATGCGCAGCAGCGACTCGCCATGCACCGAAATCAGCGCGTCCATCCAGTCGGCGAAGGCGTCCCAGGACAGCGGCTCGTCCGCGATCAGGCAGAAGCTGCGGATGCGGTCGTCATGGCGGTTCACGTCGTGGCCATGGTGGCCGTGCGACGCGTCATCGCCATAGGCTTCTTCGCGCAGCCAGCGGGCGACATCGGGCGTCTTGGTAGCCGGATCGTAGAGCCCGGCGCCGAACAGCACGGCTGGGTCCACTTTGCCCTGGACAATGCAATGGACCGGTGCCGCCGGGTTGATCGTGGCCAGGCGTTCGCGCAGGGCGGCAATCTGGTCGCGGCTGGCCAAATCGGTCTTGGTGATCAGCAGCCGGTCGGCGACGGCGGCCTGCTTGACCGGCTCGAACTGCCGGTCCAACTGATCCAGCCCGTGCATGCCATCGACCGTGGTGATACCGCCGTCGAGCCGGTAGCGGGCCGACAGCAGCGGGTCGCTCATCAAGGTGTGCAGGATCGGCGCCGGGTCGGCCAGTCCCGTGGTTTCGATGACCAGCCGCTTGAAATCCGGCACCTCGCCCTTGACCCGGCGGCGGAACAGGCTGCGCAAGGTGTCGATCAGATCGCCGCGTATGGTGCAGCACAGACAGCCGCTATCCATCACCACGACATCTTCGCTGGATGCCTCGACCAGCATATGGTCAAGGCCGACATCGCCGAATTCGTTGATCACGACGGCGGTATCCGCCATCGCCGGATCGCGCAGCAGATGGCGCAGCACGGTGGTCTTGCCGCTGCCCAGAAACCCGGTCAGGACCGAAACCGGCAGGCGTTCGGCAACCTCGTGCATCCGCGCATCGTTCATGGCTGCGGCGCGTCGCGGCAATCCGGGCACAAGCCGGTGATCTCGATCATCTGATGCCGGGCCTCGAAGCCCATCCGTTGCGCGCCGCGGCGCACCGCCTGGGCGATGTTGGGGTCGTCCAGTTCGACCGCCGCCCGGCACTGGCTGCAAATCAGGAACTGGCCGCTATGGCGTTCGGCCGGATGGGTGCAGCCGACATAGGCGTTCATCGATTCGATGCGGTGGATCAGTCCGAGCCCGATCAGAAAATCGAGCGCGCGGTAGACGGTCGGCGGTGCGGCGCGCGGATACGCCGCCTTCAGCGCATCCAGGATGCCATAGGCCCCAACAGGTTGATGCCCGCCCCAGACCAGCGCCAGCACCCGGCGGCGGATCGGCGTGAACCGCATGCCCTGTTCGGCGCACAGGCTGGCCGCCGTCTCGATGGCTGTATCGATACAATGCTGATGATCGTGCGGTGGGGACATACCATCACTATAGCATTATGATGGTCGGGTTCAGCAATTTTGGAGCGCGCGAAGGGATGCCACGGCGATGCTGAAATTCGAACCGCTGCACGACGATTTAGGCGCAAAGGTCACCGGAATCGACCTTCGCCCGCCCCTGGGGCAGGCTGTGGCGGCGGAAATCCGCGAAGCCATCGACGACTATTCGTTCCTGTGTTTTCCCGGCCAATCCTTCGACGACGAAAGCCAGCTTGCCTTTACCCGCATTTTCGGCGAACCGGAACCAAACCATGTGAAGCTCGGCCAGGACGGCGAAATCCACTATTTCGGCACCATCGGCAATGTCCTGGCGGATGGCGGCACGCGCGGCAATGCCGACAAGCGGACCAGGTTCCAGACCGGCAACAATATGTGGCATACCGATTCTTCGTTCCGGGAAACGCCCAGTTTCATCTCCATCATGTTCGCCTATGAAGTGCCCGAAGTGGGCGGCCAGACCGAATTCGTCAGTGGCCGCGCGGCGTACCGGCGCCTGCCCGGCGATTTGCAGGCCATGATCGACCCGCTGACCGCAATCCATGATTACGTCTTTTCGCGCAGCAAGGTTGCGCCCGACGCGGTGACTTCG
>PTKA01000076.1 GCA_002937525.1 Alphaproteobacteria bacterium MarineAlpha10_Bin3 | reverse complement strand
GTCGTTTCATCCCATTCCACCATCCATTGCGCGCCGGCGGCGGCATTCCGGCACTTCTCCAGGATGACCCGCCAGCGCCAGCCGGCGCGCGCCGGGGCGGCATCGATCCGCCAGCGGCTTTCCAGCGCGTTCGGCGGCATCGACCCGCCGTTCCGCGTCGCGCCAAGCACGATCCCGAGCCCGCCGCCCGCCTCGGCGGCGAGTTGCAACCGGCGGCTGGCGGTCAGATCGACCAGACCTGGCGGTTCGCCGATCACCATCGCCAGTGCCGGACAGCGCAGCCCTTCTTCCATCGCCCACAGCATGTCGGTCCGGTTGGCGCAGCGGGCCACGATCAGCCGCGCCGGGTCGAGCTTCAGCGCCGCCAGCCCCGGCCCGTACAGCCCGACGCGCGCGCCCGCATCGACGCACCACAGCACCGCGCCGTCGATCCGGCCGGCGATCAGCGCCGCGAAACCGCCGGCAGCGCCACCGAGAACCGCATGCACCGCGCCGCGCGCCAGCCCGCCGCCGGGCAACGCTGCGTCGAGCGGCCCCAGCCCGAGCGGCACCGGCGGCCTGTCGTGGCGTCGTTCAAGCGCGGCAAGCATGGCGCGCAGGGTTTCGATCCTGGCCTTTCGCGGATGCATTGAAATTTGGCTTTCTCATATGTTCCTTATTTGTTCTATTATTTGGCCACCCTGGAGTCAAGTGCCGGAGCCCCGGTCTCTCGATGCAGATCAAGGTGCGCCAGCAGACGCCGCACCGCGCAACCGCGATTTAACGATCTGGCGCTGGAACCGGACTGGCCGTACACTCCCGTCAGGCAAGGTTGAACCCGGTGCAAAATGTCGCGCAGCAAGGCCAAATTCTTCGTCGGCGCATTGATCCACCACCATTTGTTCGATTATCGCGGGGTGATCTTCGATGTCGATCCACAGTTTCAGGGGTCGGCGGCGTGGTACGCACAGATGGCGCGCTCGCGTCCGCCGCGGGACGAGCCGTGGTATCATGTGCTGGTGCATGACGCGATGCACACCACCTATGTGGCGGAACAGAACCTCGATGCCGATGCGACCGGCGCGCCGATCCGCCATCCGCTGCTTGAAGAATTCTTCGACGGTTTCGAGGACGGCCGCTATTGCACCCGCCGGCGCGCCAATTAGCCGTGCTGGCGGCCCACTGACAAGGAGTATCCCATGGCACCGACGATCGTTCCTCTGGACACCACGCTGGGCGCCACGGTCACCGATATCGACCTCGCCAGCATGGATCACGCCACATGGAAATGCGTCGAGGACGCCTTTCACGAATATGCGGCGCTGATCTTTCCGGCCCAGGATTTGAGCGCCGACGAACAGGTCGCGTTTTCCTTGCGCTTTGGCAAAATCGAGCATTTGCGCGCCGACCCCAGCGTCAAATCGGTTTCGATCAGCAACCAGAAGCCCGATGGTTCGGTTATCGGCCCCGATGACGCCCGCTTCAAGACGCTGCGCGGCAACGAAGGCTGGCATCTCGACAGCACCTACATGCCGCTGGCGGCCAAGGCGGGCGTGCTGAGCGCGAAGGCCGTGCCGTCGCATGGCGGCGAGACCGAACTGGCCGATATGCGCGCCGCCTACGATGCGCTCGACGACGCCATGAAGGAACGGATCGCGGATTTGCGCGCCTATCACTCGCTCTACGCCAGCCAGGCCAAGATCGGCTATGTCGTCGAGACCGGATCGGGCTATGGCTACCATACCAAGGGCGCGCCGCTGCGCCCGCTGGTGCGCGTTCATCCCGTCACCGGCCGCAAGTCACTGTGCATCGGCCGCCACGCTTACCGGATTGACGGGCTTGACGACGATGCGGCGCAAGGCCTGCTGGACGAGCTGCTCGAATTCGCCTGCCAGCCGCCGCGCATTCACATTCAAAACTGGCAGCCCGGCGATTTGATAATCTGGGACAACCGCTGTGTCATGCACCGCGCGCGGCCGTACGATTTCAACGAAACGCGGATCATGCAGGCAACCCGGATCGCCGGCGACCCGGCGACCGACCTCGCCCCGACGGCGCGCGACGGCCGCGCCAGCGGCTTCAAGCCGGCCACGACGAACGAGATCGAGGCGCCAGCTTTTTAGGCTATCAGGTCTGTTTCGCGCCGAACAGCCGAACGGGATGTTGGGCCATCCGTACAGCTGCCCATCGGATCGCGGAGGGGTCATTATCGACGTGCCTTGGCATTTGTGCCGACGAACCTAAACCACGGGCAAGAGCTCCTTCAACGCGTCTAGCTTTGCCGATTGGTAATCCGCGCGCCATGCCAAGAGCGTCTTGATTCGAGCGAGTTTGTTGGGTAGCGGGTATCGTCGAAACTGCCCTTTCGACGATACGGTATCCAGAACGCATTGAGGAACGACGGCGAAGCCGGTTCCGGCCGAGACGCAGGCGAGAATGGCAAGATAGGAACCCATGGCGATGACGCCGCCCGGAACAATGCCGGATTCCAATAACCATTCCTCAAGATAGCGGCGATAGGCACACCCCGTCTCAAACGCAACAACGGTCTTACCGCTGATTTCACGCGTGTTCTCTAGCGGCGGGAACGACCGAGGCGTCACCAGAACCAGTGCTTCCTCGAATACCGGCTGCGTGCGAATGGCCTTGAAGGACACCGGCTCGGCGACAAAGGCGATTTCGACGTCATGGTTGAGCAGGCGGTCCAACAGCCCACCAGCGGTACCCGTTTCCAATTCGATCTCGACATCGCGATGCAATCTATGATAGCGCGATAAAATTTCCGGCAGCCGGGCGGCGGCCGTGCTTTCCATCGTGCCAATCCGAAAGACGCCTCTCGGCTTGCCCTCGTTGAGGGCTTCCGAAGCCTCCATGGATAATTGCAAGAGCCGTTTGGCGTAAGCCAGCAACAGGTGGCCATCCGGGGTTAACGTTAGGCCTCGATTTTGGCGCAAAAATAATTTTTTCTTGAGATGCTGTTCCAGCTGTTTGATGCGAGTGCTGATATTCGATTGCACGCGGTTCAATTTTATCGCCGCCTTGGTAATGCTTCCCTCGACCGCGACGGTTCGAAATATCTCCAGGGATCGCAGGTCCAGGCCGAGCATAGATATCTCCTTTTAAGAAACTTAATTCCTTTTAATTCATTTTTATTAATGTATGTCGAGCGATAAGGTATTGGCAAGCGTTACGACAATTATTGTCCAGAGGTTGCCGTGCCGCCGCAATCGTCGATCTTCCGCATTGCCCTTGTTGGCCTGGTTTCGTTGGCGTTGGCCATGGGAATTGGACGTTTCGCTTTCACCCCTTTGTTGCCAATGATGCGCGAAGATGGATTGGTGAGCATCACGGACGGCGGCATTCTCGCCTCGATTCATTTATTCGGATATTGGCTGGGCGCTGTTTTCGCGACGAAAATTCCCTGCCCACCCAGGACGATGTTGCGGCTTTCCTTGCTGGCCATCGGTGTCGCCACTTTGGGAATGGGCATGACGGACAATTTCACGGTCTGGCTGATATTGCGTTGGCTGAGCGGCGTCTGCAGCGCCTGGGCGCTGGTACTGGTCAGCAATTACACCGTCAAGCATTTGGCCGACAATGGCCGCGTGGAAATTCAAGGCTGGGTTTTCTGTGGCGTCGGCGCGGGAATACTAATCGCCGGACTGGGCTGTCTGGCCTTCATGGTGAACCAGATTGGCAGTTCCGCGAGCTGGCGGATAACAGGTACCCTTGCGCTGATCGCGATTTTCGCGGTCTGTTTAGGCCTGGGGCCTGAATTTCCCGCCACCCGGCTCGCCGTCCGCAGCCAGGAATCACATCGAAGCCCATTGGATTGGCGCATTGTCGTTGCCTATGGGGTAATGGGTTTCGGTTATATTATTCCGGCCACATATCTACCCGTCATGGCCCGCGAAATCGTCCAGTCTCCGATCATATTCGGTTGGAATTGGCCGATATTCGGAGCCGCTGCTTTGGTTTCCACGCTGATCGCCGCACGGTTTTAAAAACGCTATTCCAATCGGCAAATTTGGGCCGCAAGCCAGGCCGTCATGGCGTTCGGGCTTTTCCTGCCAGGTATTTTTCCGCACAATTTCACGATCGTCGCGGCCGGCCTTTGTGTTGGCGGAACGTTCATGATCATCACGATGACCGGTATGAAAGAGGCGCATCGTATTGCACCGCCGCACGACGTCATGCGTCATATCGCTGTCATGACAGCGTCCTTCGCCACCGGGCAAATGATCGGGCCGGTGTTTGCCAGCGTCGTCCATGACCTGACCCAAGGTTTCGCGGTTTCCCTCATCGTCGCGAGCGCCATGCTCATTCTTAGCGCGATAACCCTGGTGGGCGGCGTCTCCAGAAACGAAGCCGTTCAACCATGAGCTAATCTGAACCTCACCTCACCTTATGCCCGCTCGATCCGTGTTTCTACCGAAACAAAATTTCATGCCGGGCTCCGGGCAATGTTTATCAAAGGACCGTGCCTTTAACGGATGCTTGCGGCAAGCCGGGGCGATCCCGTAAACCTGCCCTACACGCATCACCGACGAGGTTCCCCATGGTCGCCGATCCCGCCCGCATCACCGCCCGTATTCTGATCGAGACCGAATCGGTTCTGTTCCGGCCTGACGACCCGTTTGTTTTCACCAGCGGGCGGACCAGCCCGGTCTATATCGATTGCCGGCGGCTGATCGGTTTTCCGCGCGCCCGGGCCAAGCTGATGGATATGGGGGCGGCGCTGATCGAGGAAGCGATCGGGTTCGAATCGATCGACGTGGTTGCCGGCGGCGAGACGGCGGGTATTCCGTTCGCCGCCTGGATCGCCGACCGGCTGATGCTGCCGATGGCCTATGTCCGCAAGCAGCCCAAGGGGTTTGGCCGCAACGCCCGGATCGAAGGGCTGGTGAAGGAAGGCGACCGGGCGCTGCTGGTCGAGGATCTGGCGACCGATGGCGGCTCCAAGATCAGCTTCGTTGAGGGGCTGCGCGAGGCCGGCGCCACCTGCGCCCATACCTTCGTCATTTTCCATTACGGCATCTTCCCGGCCGGGGTCACCAATCTGGAATCGCACGGCGTCACACTGCACGCCTTGGCGACATGGTGGGACGTGCTGGCCTGCGCGCAGGAAGAAAACTACTTCGAGCCCGATACCTTCGATGCGGTGCGCGCCTTTCTGGACGACCCGGCCGGTTGGCAGGACGCCCATCCGGCCAAGGAAACGTAGAATTACGCGGTTTCGACCGTATCGCGGATCGCGGCGACGGTGCTGCCGGCGGCCTTGCGCAAGGCGTTCATATCGTCCTGGATGATCCGTTGCAGCATCCGTCCGTCGCTCGAATGCAGCACGAAGCGGGCGCCCAACTGGATTGCCCTGGTCGAGGTGTCGATGGTCTGCTGATGCACCATCACGGGGATGCCGCGCGCCGCGCAGCGAACGATGATGTCCTTGATCACGCGCTGGTATTTTTTGTTGGCGTAATCGTCGGGAATACCGAGCGAGGTCGACATGTCGTTGGGGCCGATGAAAATCCCGTCGATCCCGCCGACATCCAGGATGGCGTCGAGATTGGCGTGCGCCGGTTCGGATTCGATGCCGATGATGATGAACGATTCCTTGCGCCGGTTGCGCAGATATTTGCGGGTCGCCGGGCTGGGCAGGACATTGTCGCGCACCGCGCGGATTAAATTCTCGCCCTTGAGCGGATGCCATCGCGCGGTCGCCACCACGGCCTGGACCTCGTCCACGGTTTCGCAATACGGCACCAGCACGCCGGCCGTTCCGGCATCGAGCGCCATCGCCACCCATTCCGCTTTGGGAACCGGCACCCGCACGATCGGGGTGATGTCGGCGTGGCGCAACATGCCGGTGAGCTGCTGTATCTCGGCCCGGCCGCGCGACCCGTGTTCGGCGTCGATCACCGCGTAATCCAGGGTGCTGCCGGCCAGCACCGGCCCGAAGCGGGTCGAGGCCATCTGCGACAGCATGCAGCCAAAGACATGCCCGCCGGATTTCAGCGTGCGTTTGAGCTTGATCGGATTCATCGCGGCTTTCTCCCCCTTACAGACTGCCTATCGTACAGGGCCGGGCCGCGTGCGACAGGCAAAATCGGGCACGGCTTCGAATAATGCCAGGCGCCATGGGGCTTTGGGTTCAGCCGGTCTTGACCACGCCGTCGGCGTGCAGGGCGGCGATGGCGTCCGCGCCGTAACCGATTTCGCGCAGCACGTCGTCGGTATGCTGGCCCAGCAGCGGCGTCGGGCGGCCCTGGGTCGCGCTGGTATGGCCGAACTGGATATAGCGCCAGGCGACGCGCAGTTCGCCGACGGTGGGGTGCTGGCGAACCGCGACCATGCCGTTTTCGTGCGCGTGGCGGTCGTCGAGGAACAGCTCGCTGTCGCCCGGCTGGGCTTGCGCGCAGGGCACCCCGGCGCGCCGCAACGCGGCCAGGGTTTGCGTCAATTCGCGTTGCGCGAACCCGGCCGCCATGGCGGCGGCGAACGGCGTCTCGTTGGGATGCTGGCCGCAAACCGGTTGCGGTGCTGCGCCGCCCAGCCGGCATAGTGCCGCGCGTTCCGCATCGCTTTGCGCCACCACATAAATCCAGCCATCGCGCAACCGGTACAGGCGGTGGAACGGGTTCAGCCCGTATTGTTCCTTGTCGGCCAGCGGGCGCGCCGGCTTGCCGTCATATTGGGTGAACCAGGCCGAACTTAGCAAAGCGGCGCCGTTCAGCAGGTTGCTGTCGACCCGCTGCACCATTCCGGTGCGGACCCGCGCGAACAGCGCCAAAATTGTTCCCAAAGCACCCATGGCGCCGGTGGTGCAGTCGGTCGGCGCCAGCTGG
>PTKA01000075.1 GCA_002937525.1 Alphaproteobacteria bacterium MarineAlpha10_Bin3 | reverse complement strand
GTGAGTGCGCAGACCAGCGAGAGGCGGGGGCCAATATTCCCCCAAAGAAGAACCGCAACGGCTCGTTCGCCTTCAGCAAACTCATACAATATCGAGGGATTGCAACAAGGTACGATAAACGTCCGGAAAACTTCCTGGCCGCGGTCAAAATTGCTGCAATGCGAATTTGGCTCAGGCATTATGAGTCTACGGCCTAAATCGTAGCTTAAATCTTCACCAAAACTGTCCAACGAATGGGGAGTAGCTCAATCTGGAAGGATAGTCGTCCTGCCGCCCGCCTTCAGCATATCTTGAGGTTGCGATGACCGTACCACCTTGCGCACCGCTGGACGGTTATTCGATCTACGATCCGGTCGATCCGTTTGAAAATCACGCCGGGCCGTTCCATTGGCGCCGGCGCGACGATGGCGGCAATCATTTCGTGATGATGGCGCAATCCCGGCATTGCAACCGCCATGGTATCGTCCATGGCGGTCTGATGATGACGATGATCGATTTGACCATGGTCGTGGCGGCGAAGCAAAACCGGACCGAAATGCTGGTGACGGTATCGCTGAATACCGAATTCGTCGATTCCGGCCGGTCGGGCGATCTGATCGAGGGGATCGGAGAGCTGGTGCGCCGGACGCGCAGCCTCGCTTTTGTGCGCGGCCGGATTTTCACCGGCGAGCGAACCTTGCTGACCGCCAGCGCGGTCCTGAAATTGATCCGACCCCGAGATGGGGTGTAATTACGCCGGCTTGACCTTAACCAAGAGAGTACCGCGACATGGCGCCAATCGAATTCTACTTCTGGCCGACGCCCAATGGCTGGAAGATCGCCCTTATGCTGGAAGAATGCGCGCTGCCCTATGAAATCGAATGGGTCGATCTTTCCAAGAACGAGCAGTTCGAGGAACAGTTCCTGAAAATCTCGCCCAATGGCCGGATGCCGGCCATCGTCGATCCGGACGGGCCGGGCGGTGCGCCGATTTCGATCTTCGAATCGGGGGCGGTGCTGCAATATCTTGGCGACAAGACGGGGCAATTCTACCCCGCCGACCGCCGCCGGCGCACCGATGTCGAGCAATGGCTGTTCTGGCAGATCGGCGGGCTGGGCCCGATGGCCGGGCAGGCGGCGCATTTCCGCAATTACAAGAAGGACAAGATCGACTACGCGGTCAAGCGCTATACCGACGAAGTCATCCGCCTTTACGTGGTGATGAACCACCGGCTGGCGGACCGCAACTTCCTCGCCGGCCACTACTCGATCGCCGACATGGCGTCCTGGCCGTGGATTCGCGGCTACAAGGCTTATGGCATCGATCTGACCGAATTCGAACATCTGCGCGCCTGGTTCAAGCGGGTCGGCGCCCGCCCGGCGGTCCGCCGCGCCGCCGATATCGGCAAGGAACAGTTTATCGGTTCCCAGGCCCGCGCCCAATCGTCGATCTGACGCGCCGTTGGAGCGAGTTGCGCGCAATCGCCCTGTATCGCTAGAATAGGCACGATTTTATCCGCTATGGGAGGGAATTTCGTGGCTGACGATTTAACCATGCCGGTCGAGGCGAGCCATATTTTAATGTTCGCCCGCGCCATCGGCGACGACAACGCGATCTACCGGGACGACGCCCACGCCAGGCAGAGCGAGGTCGGCCATATCATCGCGCCGCCGACCTTCGCGCGCGCTGTGGCCCAGTTCGACCCGGATTATCACCTGCGCTGGCGCAATAACGTGCCGTGGTTCGGTTCCGGTAAAAACCCGACCGGGCTCGACAATCCGTCGCCCAGCACCGGCGGGCTGCATGCCGAACAGCATTTCGAGTATCACCGCCAGGCCAAACCGGGCGATGTGCTGACGGTGACGACGATCAAGGGCAAGACCTGGGAGAAAATGAGCAAGCGCGCCGGCAGGCTGAGCTTCTCCGAAACGATCCAGGAATACCGCGATCAGAACGGCGAGCTGGTCATCACCTCGCGCAGCGTCGGCGTCAAGACCGAACGCCCCGTCGAGCAGAATTGAGGAGGCGAAAATGCCGCTAAGCGCAAGCAAACTGAATGTTGGCGACAAATACGAAGAAGTCGTCGTCGATGACCTGACCCGCACCCAGCTGGTCATGTATTCCGGCGCATCGGGCGACTATAACCCGCTGCACACCGATGATCTTTACGCCAAGGAAGTCGCCGGTTATCCGGGCGTTTTCGTCCATGGCATGTTGTCCATGGGGCTGACCGGCAAGATGCTGACCAATTATGTCGGCGATGGCCGCCTGACCAAATTCGGCGTCCGCTTTACCAATCAGGTATGGCCCGGCGACACCCTGACTTCGAAGGCGACGGTCATTGAAATCCGCGAGGACGGCGGCGAACATTTCGTCGACCTCACGCTTGAAACCATTAACCAGGATGGCAAGACCGTCGTGACCGGGTCGGCTAGCGCGCGCGTCGATCCGTAAAGCCGGGGGCGGCGTCAGCTTTCGATTTCGGGCGTCCTGGCGGTCGGTTCGATGTCCTTGGGTTTGCCGACGATGACCACGGTAAGCCGGTCGGGATCGAGCAGGGTTTGGGCCACGCGCTTTATATCGGCCACGGTCACGGCGTTGATTAAGTCGGCGCGGCGTTCGATATAATCGCGGCCAAGATCGTTGTACTGCATGCCGACCAGCATCCGCGCGATCGCGCTGGTGCTGCTGAGCCGCAGCGGATAGGAACCGTTCAGATAGGTTTTCGCATCGGCCAGTTCGGTGGCGGCGACGCCGTTTTCGCGCATCCGCCGCCATTCCTGGCGGATCACCGACAGCGTCTTTGCCACCCGGTCGTTACGGGTCGCGACGCCGCCCGATATCAAGGCGCCGCGCCGGGCCGGGTTGAGATAGCTGTAGACGCTATAGGCAAGGCCGCGTTTTTCGCGCACCTCTTGATAAAGCCTGGAGGAAAACCCGCCGCCGCCCAGAATGTGGTTCATGATATAGGCGGCGTAATAGTCGGGGTCGTTGCGCGCCACGCCGGCCTGGCCGAAGACGACGACGCTTTGCGGATTGTCCATCTCGACAATGAAGGTCTCGCCGGCGGAACCGATCGTGGCTTTGGCCAGGTGCGCGCGCGGGGCCGCTGCCGGCAGCGCGCCGAACACCTGGTCTAGAATCGGGCCGAGCGATTGCGCGGAGATATCGCCGACTACGCCGACAATCAGATTTTGCCGGGTAAAGCGGTTGGCGACGAAATTCCGCATATCGTCGATGCTCAAGCCGGCAATCGATTTCTGGGTGCCGCTAACCGGCTGGCCATAAGGGTGACCGGCGAAAACCGCGCGGCGCCAGGTCCGGCCCGCCACCGAATTAGGGTTGCTGGAGGCGCGGCTCAATGAGACGACGATCTGCTGGCGGATCCGCTGGACCGCGTCGGCGTCGAACCGGGGTGCGGTGAGCGCCAGCCGCAGCAGTTCCAGCGCCTCGCCGCGATTGCGGTTCAGCGTCTTCAGGCTGCCGCGCACGGTTTCCCGCCCGGCGTTGAAACTGAGCCGGATCGACAGTGATTCGGCCCGCCCCTGAAATGCCTGGCTGTCGAGGTCGCCAGCACCTTCGTCCAGCAGGCTCATCGTCATATCGGCCAGCCCCGCCTTGCCGGCGGGATCGCTGGCGCCACCGCCGCGAAACGAAAATTCAATCGCCGTGATCGGGACACTGTTGTCGCGGACCAGCCAGGCTTCGATCCCGCCGGGACTGACCACGCGCTCGACTTCGACCGCCAGCACCGGCGGCGCAATGGCGAAAACCAGCATAACGGCGGCAACGGTATTTATGAATTTTGGCATCGTATTTCCCATCAGCTTGCCGGTTTCGGCAGCAGCAGCGCGGTCACCGATCTGCGGTTCTTGAAGACGAATTCGATTGCCCGGTTGACCGCACCGGCATCCACCGCGCCGATCCGTTCCGGCCACGCCTCGACATCGGCGACGGTGCGCCCGATGGCCAGCGCCGCGCCGAAGACACGGGCCGGCGTGCGATAGGAATCGCGCGCATAGACCGCCGAATCCTGGAGTTGCCGGACCGCTTTGGCCACTTCTTCTTCGGTCACGCCATCGGCGATCAGCGTGTCGATCTGTGCGTTGACGGCGGCGATCGTGGCGTCGATATCGCCGTCCGGCGGCGGCGAGGCGTAGAAGCCAAAGGTTCCGGGCCCGCGCGTGCGGCCATTATACCAGGCGCCGGCGCTGACCGCGATTTTATCCTCCACCACCAGCGTGCGGTGCAGCCGGCTGGTCGCGCCGCCGGACAGGATCTCGCCCAGCACCCGCAAGGCGTAGGCATGTTCGCTTTGACCGTAAACCTGGCTGGGCGCAAGAAAGCGGCGCGACCAGGCCGGCTGGCGTACGCGCGGGTCCTTGAGCACGACATGCCGGTCGGCGGCCGGGGGCGGTTCGCGCCATACGACCCGCTTGGGCAGTTTGCGCGCCGGGATGACGCCGTAATATTTTTCCGCCAGGGGGCGGACGATATCGACGGTCACGTCGCCGGAAATCACCAGGACCGCGTTGTTGGGTGCGTACCAGTGGCGATAGAAATCCAGCAGGTCCTGGCGCGACCGGGTCTCGATCTCATGCCGCCAGCCGATGATCGGATTGCGGTAGGGATGGTTCTGGTACAGTGCGGCTGCGACCTGTTCGCCCAGCATCGCGGACGGATCGTTATCGATCCGGCTGCGCCGTTCCTCGATCACGACCTGGCGTTCGGGTTCGATGGCGGCGTCGGTCAGGACCAGATTGGTCATCCGGTCGGCTTCCAGCTTCATCATCAATTCGAGCCGGTCGGCGGCCACCGATTGATAGTAGCCGGTGTAATCCTGCGAGGTGAAGGCGTTTTCCTGGCCGCCATTGCGCGCGACGATGGCGGAAAACTCGCCCGGCTTCAGGGTCTTGGTCCCCTTGAACATCAGATGTTCCAGATAATGCGCCAGGCCCGATTTGCCCGGCGGTTCATCCATCGCGCCGACCTTGTACCAGATCATATGGGTCACGACCGGAACCCGCCTGTTGGTCACCACCACGACCTGCATGCCGTTATCGAGGGTGAAACTTTGCGGGTTGAAGACGGCCGCGTGCGCCGGCGCGGCGATGCCGGCAAACAGCATACACGATGTCACGAATATTTGAACGATACGCGCCATGAGGGTTCCTTGGATAATGACCAGGGGCATTGGCACCAAAGATGGGGTGCCCGGTGCGGCCACTCAAGGCCGCATCGCCATTGGGCCGCGGCTCTTCGACGGCGCGGGGGTAGATCTAGAAGAACAAGCCCGATGTCTTGCGCCGGATTGTCGGCGTCTTGCCGGTATCGAGTGGCTTGCCCAGTGCCTCGTTTTCGCGCAGGCGGCGCGCTTCCTTGGTGGCGTCGACGATCAGCGAGTCGCCCCTTTTTGTTGTTTTTTTGGATTTCTCATCGCGCCAGAATAGCAATTTATAGATGAAATCCTCATCGACTTTTTCCGAAGCACCGGATGCTTCGCGATTGATAAGCTGCCGGATCGATGGATCGACGTCGAGCGCGCCGGTGCGGTTCAACAAGGCGGCTTCGCCCGCTGACCGGTTGCCAAGGCGCGCCGCCTTGATCGCCCTGCGCGCGCGGCGGGTTTTGCCGGCCGGCGAATTGCCGATCAGGCTTTTCTTGGCGGCATTGCGCGCGGATACGTCCTGGGGCCGGGATGCGCCGGGGCGCGGCGGCCGCAGGCCGAAGTCCGGCGGCAAAGACAGCGGCGCCCGCTTGACGACCGCAAATTCATCGGGCGCGCTTTTCTCGAAGCCCAGAATATTGCCAAACCGGCTCTCGCCGCAACCCGACAACAGCACCGCCGACGCCAAAAACAGCACGCCATAGCCAAGGCCCTTTACCGGCATAAAATCGCGACCTCTTGAATGTTTGGGCATAGCGCGGAGTTTACTTTTTTTTCCCGCTCCCGGCAAACAACCCTTCAAGAATTATTGCGGCAACGCCAATGACGATGGCCGCATCGGCGAGGTTGAAGGCCGGCCAGTGATAAGCGCCAAGGTAAAAGTCGAGAAAATCAATGACCGCGCCATGATTCACGCGGTCGATTGCGTTGCCGACGGCGCCGCCCAGAACCAGCCCGATCGACCCCGCCAGCAAGCGATTGTCCGCGCCCCGCAGCCAGAATACCAGCATCGCCGACAAGGCGAGGGCCAGGGCGATGAGCAGCGGCTGTCCCCAGGGCGAGTCACTGCTGAGCAGGCCGAAACTGATCCCCCGGTTGGCGACCAGGACAAGATTGAAGAAATCGGTGATTGCGATCGTCTGCGGCGGCGTCATGACCACGTTGAGGACGATCCATTTGGTCAGTTGATCGAGCGCCGAAATCGCAATCGCAATGCCGATACCCAAGCGGAACACGGCGCGCCGGAACCTATTGCGCCGCCGCGCGCATCATCTGCACGACATCGGCGCAGCGGCCGCAAATGCCCGGTAAGGCGGCGCCGATATCGGTGCGCACCCGCCAGCAGCGTTCGCATTTTTCGCCGTCCGCCGCGCCGATAACGACGCCGATTCCCGGTGCATCGGGGAGCGTGAAGACATCCGCCGGCGGCGCGCCCGCAATCAGGGTCAGATCGGAGGTGATCGTCACTTCGGCGGCGAGTGCTGTTCGTGATTTCGCCTGGCTGAAGCGCCATATCCCCGACGGCGCCCATGCGCATTTGACCGATGTCACATCGTCTTATGCCGTGCTGTCCCTCATGGGCCCGAAATCCCGCGATCTGCTGGCTGCGATCAGCGACAATGATGTGAGCAATGAGGTTTTTCCCTTTAGCGCCTCCCGGCTGATCAACATCGGCCATGGCGAAGT
>PTKA01000074.1 GCA_002937525.1 Alphaproteobacteria bacterium MarineAlpha10_Bin3 | reverse complement strand
CGGCCGCGGCGGTTCATTTTCAACCGCATCGACAACGCCATAGGACGCCGCCAACTGCCGGCTTTCCGGCGCCAGCAAGCTAACCTGCACCGTTGCGGTGCCCGCTTGTTCAAAGCCCAGCAATTGCGCCGTCCGGCGCGATAAATCTATGATCCGGCCACGCGCATAGGGGCCACGATCATTGACCCGGACCTTGAGCGAACGGCCGTTATTCAGATTGGTGACCCGAACGATGCTCGGCAACGGCAAAGTACGATGCGCCGCACTGATCAGGTTCATATCGAAGATTTCGCCATTCGCAGTGCGCCTACCGTGAAATTTGGACCCGTACCAAGAGGCGATGCCGGTCTGTGAATAGGCGTAATCGAGCTTTGGATAATACCAGATATCGTCGATCTTATAGGGCGATCCAATCTTATAGCGGCCGGCCGTGCGCCGGTCGCTGTCGGTTGTCTCGGTCGATCCGGAAAGTCGCTTCGCGGTCGAGACAATGAGTTGGGTTTCGGCGCAACCGGCGAGGAAAAATACCGCCAACAACCCTGCGCGCCAGGGTGATCGAGTTTTAGGCGATAATTTTGTCATCATCTAGTATACGATTATGGAGAACCCACGAGATATAGCAATCTACCCGCCCACGATTTGGTCCGCAAGGCGCCCGACGGCGATTGCGAAATAATGGCTGCGGTTCCATTTCAGGATCACGCGGTAATTGTTGTAAACCAGATAGGCTGGCCCCCCCTTTCCGGCCGGCAAAATCAACGATGCTTGCATTTTCCTGCCGGGCAACGGGGCGCCGTCGCGCAGTTTTACGCCCAGCGCCGCCCAATCGGCGATCGGCTTTTTCACCTTCAATCCCTGCAAGCTGGCGTCGAAACCGCCCGGTAAACGGACTTCGCGGCCCCAGCGTTCATCGCCGCGCCAGCCGTAGCGCGATAAATAATTCGCGGCCGAAGCGAATACATCGTCCCGGGTCGTCCAGATATCCTTGCGCCCATCGCCATCGTGATCGACCGCGTAGCCATTGAAGCTAGACGGCATGAATTGCGGCTGTCCCATCGCGCCGGCCCAGGATCCGGTCATTTGTTTGGCGGAAATATGGCCCTCTTCGATGATCCGGAGTGCGTGCAACAACTCTTTGCGGAAAAACGCGCCGCGCCGCCCGTCGAAAGCGAGGGTCGCCAGTGCCGGCACGACCTTGAAACCGCCGGTGATTCGGCCGAAATCGGTTTCGATGCCCCAGAACGCGACGATGAAGCGCGGCTGCACACCATATTTCCGTGCGACATCGTTCAGGATTTCGCGATTTTCGTTAAATTTTCTACGCCCTTTCCTTACCCGTGACGCGGGCACCACCCGTTCAAGATATTGTGCGAAGGTCAGGGTGAATTCGGGCTGCTTGCGGTCGAGCTCTATGACACGGGGAATCGGCTTGATGTTCGAAAGTGCTGCATCGAGCGTTGCGTCCGAAATTCCCCGGCCGGCGGCCTCGGCCCGTAATTCCTTGAGCCATGCGACGAAGTCCAGCTGCGCGATACTCGGTGTCGCGATGGCGAGAACCGTCAAGGCGGCGACCAGCGACACCAAGCGTGCAAAGGGCATAAGTTACTCCAAATCGTTCAATTGCGCGGTTGTGCCATATCGCCAGAAGCGCCGCAACAAGGCCGGTCGGGCTTTCACTAAGCAGCGTTCCGCCGATACTAAGCAGCGTTCCGCCGATTCGATTCACGATGCAGAATATACCAGCCGCTGGCGATTATGAGTACGGCGCCGATCAAGACCTGCATACCCGGTACGTCGCCCCAGATAAGTTGACCAAGCAGGATCGCCCACAGCAAGGTCACATATTTGAACGGCGACACCATCGAAGCTTCGGCGTAGCGCAGGGCTTCGATCAGGAAGAAATAGGCTGCGCCCAGAACGACCCCATTGATCGCGAACAAGCCGATTTGTTCGATCGACATATCGCGCCAATCCGCTATTCCGATCGTAAGCCCGAACAGGATCACCGCCAGCACCGAATAGAACATGATCGCCACGGTGGACTCCGTGGTGTGCATATGGCGGGTGACGATATCGCGCAGCGCGCCGCAAAGCGCCACGCCCAGCCGAAACACCGCGATCAATTGCAGGGCGCCACTGGACGGCTGGACCATGACGACCACGCCCACGAAGCCGATCAATACCGCCAACCAGCGGTGCCAGCCAACCACCTCGCCGAGCATGAAGGGAGCCAGTGCGGTGATAAACAGCGGTCCAGCAAAGGTCAGCGCGATGGCGTCGGCGAGCGGCATGAGGCTGAGCGACGTAATGAATAACAACGACGACAGGCACACCAGCCCGGCCCGGATCGATTGACCCCGGAGGCTGCCGATACGCAGCGCCGATATTCCGCCCGCCCGCCACACCAGGACCCCAATTGGCAGCATCACGAACAACCCGCGCATGGATAGCAACTGGCCGGTTGGAAATTCGTCCGTCATCCATTTCTGGATCGCATCGTTGACGGTCAGCAAGAGCCCGCCCATGATCATGCAGGCCACTCCCTTGCCGGGTGAATTTGCAGGGGCCAAGAATTTCGCCTTGGATGCGCGGCGCATCGCTATTGTTGCTTACAAGGTCGCCATGCTACCAACCTTGGCCGCGAGTGAACAGGAGTGGACGCCATGTCGGAACAACAATGGACTGTGTATCTGTCGGGTGAAATTCACACCGGCTGGCGGGACGAAATCAGCGCCGGCACGCGGGACGCCGGACTGCCAGTAACCTTTTTATCGCCGGTGACCGATCACGCCGCCAGCGACGATTGCGGCGTCGATATACTGGGCAATGAGGATTCCGCCTTCTGGAAGGATCACAAGGGCGCCAAGGTGAACGCAATTCGTAACCGTACCCAAATCGCGCGCGCCGATCTGGCGGTGATTCGCTTCGGCGATAAATACCGGCAATGGAACGCCGCCTTCGATGCGGGCTACGCGGCCGCACTTGGCAAGCCGATCATCACTTTGCACGACCCCGCCCTCACCCATGCGCTGAAAGAAGTGGACGGCGCGGCGCTGGCGGTGGCGCACACGCCGGCACAGGTCGTGCGCCTGCTCACCTATGTGATCGAGGGCAAGCTTTAATCCTTCAGCCACGCCGTCAAGGTATCGGACGGTCCATCCAGATAGTGCAACTGGCGCAGCGCAATCTCGACCGCGTCGCGCGGCGGCCCGTCGAAGTTTGGCTTTTTCCTGCCCGAACGGCATCGAATACCGACGTCTTGAGTTCCATAACGTCCCGGTCGGCGAAGGTTTGCAGCAATATCTGAAACGTTTCATAGGTTGCCCGGTCCATTTCGCCGCTCTGCGTGCGTTGTGGCGACACGAAGGCGAGGCAGGCATGCAGCCCGGCGGGCGCTGGCAATTGGCTGAACAGCGGCGACGGGGCCGGTCTGGCGCCGAACCATTCAATGCGGCCGAGACGCGATAGAATGACCCAGTCTGCCTTGGCGTCGTCGATAGCGGCCTGAATATCGGCGCCGGCGGCGTCGCCAGTGCGCGTGCGAAGCAAGCGGCACAATGCCGGATCAACCGTCCGCACACAGATATCGAGTGCCGGCCCTCCGGCGCCGAGGTCGAACAGGATACCGGCGCGGTCCTCGGGCCGTGCGGCCAGCGGATCATGCCCAAGCTCGGTCACCGCGCCGCGCCGCGACATCGTGCAATCGGCCGACGGCAGACAAAACAACGCGCCTTGAATCCACAGGCCGTCTTCGTGCGTCAATGCCTCGCTGGGCGCCAGGCGGGTCAAGGCGTTGACGGTAATGCGCAAGGCGCTCCGTTCGGTGACGATGCAGCCGCCGGTGTAATCCAGTTTCATCTCGTTTGGCGTATCGCCCCGTGCCATGAACTCACCGTCGCCGCAAATCTGCCAGGCGGTTAGCGGATCACTCATATAATCGTGAATGACCTGAAGCATGTCGCCATGTGAATTGCGCACGCAAACTCTCCCTTCGACACTGGCGCGGAGTACTCTATTTCGCACCATATAATCCCACCGCCGGCTTTCGTCGAATGGCGATGGCTATCGCCGGCCGGCCCGCGCCGATTTAGCTGCTTTGCCGCTGGTCCGATACCGCCGTCTGCGGTAGTAAGAACGGCCATGTTCGATTCATTGCTCATTGCCAACCGGGGCGAAATCGCCTGCCGTGTCATCGAGACGGCGCGCCGGCACGCGATCCGTACCATCGCGGTCTATTCCGACGCCGACGCCGGGTCGCGCCATGTGGCGATGGCGGATTCGGCCTTTCATATCGGCCCCTCGCCAGCCCGCGCTAGCTATCTCAATATCGAAAATCTGGTGGCGGCAATTCGCATGAGCGGTGCGCAGGCGGTCCATCCGGGATACGGGTTCCTGTCGGAAAACGCCGAATTCGCGGAAGCCGTCGCCAAGGCCGGCGCGGTCTTCGTCGGCCCATCGCCGGACGCCATTCGCGCCATGGGATCGAAAATCAACGCCAAACGGATCATGGCCAAGGCCGGCGTGCCCTTGGTGCCGGGCTATCATGAAGACGATCAGAACCCGGCTGTGCTGGCCGAGGCCGCGGCCGAAATCGGTTATCCGGTGATGATCAAGGCGTCGGCTGGCGGCGGCGGGCGCGGCATGCGCCGGGTTGACGTTCCGGCTGACTTCAGCAAAGCATTGGATGGCGCCAAGCGCGAGGCTTTGTCCGGATTCGGCGACGACACCATGCTGATCGAAAAATTCATTCTCCAGCCCCGCCATATCGAAATGCAAATCTTCGCCGACCGGCACGGCAACGCGGTCCATCTGTTCGAACGTGATTGCTCGATCCAACGCCGCCACCAAAAAGTGGTCGAGGAAGCGCCTGCGCCCGGCATCCCGCCGGCGGTGCGCGATGCAATGGGAAGCGCCGCGATCGCCGCCGCCCAGGCGATCGGCTACGAAGGAGCAGGCACGGTCGAATTCATCGTCGAGGGCAAGCGCGCCGACCGGCCGGACGGTTTCTATTTCATGGAAATGAATACCCGCCTTCAGGTCGAACACCCGGTCAGCGAGATGATCACGGGGGTCGATTTGGTCGAATGGCAGCTTCTGGTTGCGGCCGGCGCCGCCCTGCCCCTGCGGCAGGATGAAATCGTCGCCAGCGGCCACGCGCTCGAAGTCCGCCTTTATGCCGAAAATCCGGCGCGCAATTTCCTGCCGCAAGCCGGGCGGCTCGATCATCTACGTTTCCCTCTTGCGTCACGCCATGTCCGGGTCGATACCGGCGTCCGGGAAGGCGATGCGGTGTCGCCATTCTACGACCCGATGATCGCCAAGATCATCGCCTGGGATACCGACCGACCGCGCGCCCTGCGCCGGCTGCGCGGCGCCCTGGCGGCAACCGAAGTGGCGGGGCTCAACACCAACCTCGCGTTTCTTGCCGCCATTGCCGCCCATCCCGCCTTTGCCGAAGCAGCACTGGATACGGGCTTTATCGAAACCCATGCGGCGGATCTGATCGCGTCGCCGACGCCGGCCGGGCCAATCGTTCTTGCGCTGGCCGCGCTGGCCGAATTGCTGCGCATCGACGCCGATGCCGCGCGGCTGGCGGCACGGACGCAAGACCTGCATTCGCCCTGGCACGCCCGCGACGGGTGGCGTCTGGTGGGACGCGCAGAAACCGAAATCGTCTTCACCGATGACGCGCTAAAGGATGATCCGGTAATCACCCTGCGCGCCAGACCCAAGGAAGGTGGCTATCAAATCACCCATCCAGGCGGCATAATTTTCGCGCGCGGGTCGCTCGATGAAAGCGGTGCGATAAGCGCCGATATCGGTGGCGTGCGCCTGCGGGCCAAGGTGCTGCACGATGGCGATATGGTGCAAATTATCATGCCGGGCGAAAGCTATCGCCTGCACCGGGTCACCGCCGTGGGCGGCGGTCCCCCTTTGCGCGGTGGCCAGCTGACCGCACCGATGCCCGGCCGCATCGTCGCCATCCATGTTGCGGTCGGCGAAAAAGTGCGAACCGGCCAGTCCTTGATCGTGCTGGAGGCGATGAAGATGGAACATATTATCACCGCTCCGGCCGACGGCACCGTCGCGGCCATTCACCACGCCGCCGGCGATCAGGTCGCCGAAAATGCAGAATTGTTGTCGCTGGCTTCGCAATAAGGGGGGAATGTTGGCGGATCGTACTATCGGGTCATCGGCTTGTTGCGAATGACGGTGCATTTACTCAAACTCAGTGTTGGCGTCGAAGGCATCGAACATCTGACGGCGCTGCAAAGCCGTCGTCGCCAGGAAGCCAGACTTAACGGTATCGGCGACCGTATCTGGCACCAAACCCGCCATACGCCGCGCCGCGCGGCGGAGCTGCTCGATGGCGGTTCGATCTACTGGGTCATCAAAGGACTGATCCGTGCCCGGCAATATGTGCGCGACCTCGAAGCCGTCACCGGCGTAGACGGCATCCGCCGCTGCCGCATTATTCTCGACCCACGGCTGGTCACAACCGAGCCCCGTCCGCGCCGCCCCTTTCAGGGCTGGCGCTATTTGAGTGACGCGGACAAACCGCCCGACCGCGATACCGATGCGGCAGATGGCGGCATGCCGCCGGAGATGGAAGCCGAGCTGCGCAGCCTTGGCTTGATTTGAACGACTTTGGCAAATAGTTCTTGCGCTGCCGGGGCTGAATGGCTAGTGTTCGAAGGTTGCGCACCACACATTTAGTGAGTCGCGCGGCGCAAATTCGACTGCGCCGGTTCTAAGATATTGTGAATATATATGTTATGGAAGGGATGCGCGGGCGGCGGTTTTGCTGTTTGTCTGGCGGAGCTGTTGTTTTCGCGCATTAGA
>PTKA01000073.1 GCA_002937525.1 Alphaproteobacteria bacterium MarineAlpha10_Bin3 | reverse complement strand
TTCGCTGAACAGCGCGGCCGGCGCTTCTGAGCGAATCTTTGAGCTAATAGAAACTGAGTCTGAGATTCAGGATGTGGAGAACGCCGTAAGTCTCTCTGCCGTACGGGGAGAGGTTTCATTTGAGGGAGTTTCCTTTCACTATTCCAGTGACGTGCCTGTACTTTCGGATGTTTCTTTTTCAGTGGAACCTGGGGAAACGCTGGCGATCGTTGGCCCAAGCGGAGCGGGAAAGACCACTTTGTTGAACGGCCTTCTGGGGTCTGTCCCTGTGCGTGAACGAATCATCACCTGCGAAGAAGTCTTCGAAACCAACGGCGTCAACCGTTACGCCATGCGTTTCATGACCATCACCTGCAAGGTGCGGCCGGGCTGGGCCGAAAAGATACCGGCCGTGGTGCATGTCGACGGCACCGCGCGGCCGCAAGTGATCAAACGGGCCGCCAACCCGCTCTACCATGATATCCTTGACGCTTTCACAAGGCGCAGCGGATTGCCGGTGCTGATCAACACCAGCTTCAATGTTCACGAGGAACCGATCATCAATACGCCGGCCGAATGCGCGACGGCGTTGCGCGACAAGCGGATCGATTATGTCGCGACCGCGCGCGCGGTCTATGCGGCACCGGGCGATTCGGGCGCACCGTAACCGCCGCCGCCGCCGGTTTCGATCATCAGCACGTCGCCTTTGCGCAGCGCGAAGCTGCATTTCGACGGCAGATCGATGATCTGGTTGCCGCGCTTGACCCTGGTTGCGGCGCACTGGCCCGGTTCGCCGCCGAACAGGCCTTGCGGGGCCAGCCGGAAGCGGTCGGAATAGGTGGCAAACGTGACGTCGTCGGCAAGAATTTCATAATGCCGAATGAGGCCAAGGCCGCCGCGCGAGCGTCCCGGCCCGCCGGACCCTTGGCGCAGCCCATAGGCGCTGACGCGAAAGAAATCATATTCAAGGTCGAGCGCTTCGACCGGGACATTGCCGCAATTCGACATCGGGCTGTCGACCGCATCACAGCCGTCTTGTTCCGGACCCGCCCCGTAGCCGCCGCCGAATATCTCCAGCGATATGCGGTAGCCATCGGGCCCAAGATGGCTGAGGCAGATCGCTTCGGTGGTGTCGAACCCGGTGGCGATCACCTTGTCGGGGACCGCCTGGGCCATCGCCTTCATCACCGCGTTATAGGCGCGGTAGCTCGATGTCAGCCGGGCGCGCACCGGGGCCGGCGGCTTGGGGTTGAGGATGCAGCCATAGGGGGCCGCGACCGTCACCGGGCGCATGGAGCCTTCGTTGAAGGGAATATCCGGGCTGGTCAGCACCGACTTCACCACCGTCAGCGCCGTCGCCACGGTCGAGGCGAAGGGGCAGTTGACGTTGGTGGCGACCTGATCGCTGGTGCCGGCGAAATCGACATGCACCGAATCGCCGGCGATCGTCACGGTGGCGTGGACCGGCAAAGGCTGGTCGCCGATGCCGTCATCGTCCACCGCGTCGGCGCCGTAATAGACGCCGTCGGGCGCTTGCGCGATCGCGCGCCGCATGCGCCGTTCCGAATAATCGAGTAGTTCGGCCATCGCCGCATCGACCGTGCCGGGGCCGAATTTGGCGCATAGCGCGCGCAGCCGTTCCGCGCCGCAGAAATTGGCCGCGAACTGGGCGTTGAAATCGCCGATGGTCTGCGTTGGCACCCGGATATTGGCCCGGATCAGCCGTTCCAGCGGCCCGCCCGACCAGTCGCGCGCGTGATTGTACTTGCTGGGCGGGATAATCAGCCCTTCTTGATGCACGTCGCTGGCCTGCGGGTTGAGCCCCGGCGCGCCGCCGCCAAGATCAAGATGATGCGCCACCGTGGCGGCGAAGCCGATCAACGCGCCGTCGAGAAAGATCGGCGAAAACAAGAACACGTCGGGCAGATGCTGGCCGCCGTGATAGGGGTCGTTGTTGATGTAGAAATCGCCCTCGACCAGGGTTTCGGGCGGGAACAATTCGGCGCATGGCTTGAAGGTCGCACCGATCGAACCGAGCTGCATCGGGATCAGTTCCGCCTGGGCGACGACATTGCCGTGCCGGTCAAGCAGGGCGGCGGCGCAGTCGCTGGCTTCGCGCACCACTGGCGAATAGGCCGACCGGATCAGCTTGACGCCCATCTCGCGCGCCGCCGCGACAAGACCCTGGGCGATGACCGCCTGGTCGGCGGGGAAAACCAGCTTCATGGCAGGTCCAATCGTTCGATGACAAGGTTGTCGTGAAGGTCGATTGTCGCATGCCAGCCGCCGGGAATGAAGGCCGTCGAGGTGGCGTCTTCGACCAAGGCCGGGCCGGGCTGGCCGCCGGCATTGCGAATGCCGGCGCGCTGGGCCAATGCGCCGCAGCGCCATTCGCCGCCATCGAAGATTTTGCATGCCGCGCCGGTCTGGCTGGGTTCGGCTTCGCGCAGCGCCGGCAATTCGCCCGGCGGGGCCAGCGCGCCGACCCGGAACGACATGATCTCGCACGCCCCGTAATCGGCACCGCCGAAACCGTAGCCCTGGATATGCACATCGGCGAACCGGGCCGCCAGATCGTCGGCGCGCAAGCCTTCCAGCGCCTCGCTTTCGAGCGGCACCTGCACTTCGAACGCCTGGCCGACATAGCGCATTTCCAGGGTGAAGGTGATCGCCGGTTCGGCGTCGATGCCGGCGGCGGCGAAGGCGGCGCGCGCCCGCGCGGCCATTTCGGCGTAGATCTTGCGGACCCGTCCGGGCGCTTGCGCATCGACCGCAACCCGGCGGGTCATGGTGTCGTACTGGGCGAAATCGGCGGCCAGCAGGCCGAACGCGGACAACACGCCGGCATTGGGCGGCACCACGATGGTCGCGATGCCCAGCGCTTCGGCGACCCGGACCGCGTGCAGCGGACCCGCACCGCCATAGGGCACCAGCACATAGTCGCGCGGATCGCGGCCGCGTTCGGTCGATACCAGTTCGATGGCGCGCACGATATTGGCGTCGGCGACGCGCACCGCACTGTCGGCGATATCCTCCAGACTCATATCGAAATGGCGCGCCAGCGGTTCGAAGGCGCGCGCGGCGGCATCGCGGTCAACTCGCATGGCGCCGCCCAGGAAGGCTTGCGCGCGGATCGCGCCGCGGATCATATGCGCGTCGGTCACCGTGGCTTCCACGCCGCCGCGCTCATAACAGGCCGGGCCCGGACTGGCCCCGGCCGAACGCGGGCCGACCCGCAACATACCGCCATCGTCGATCCACACGATCGACCCGCCACCGGCCCCGACCGAGACGATATCGAGGGCCGGGACCCGGATCGGCAGCCCATCGACTTCGGTCTCGCTGGTCAGATCGGCTTGGGCGTCGTTGACAAGGCAGACATCGGTCGAGGTGCCGCCCATGTCCAGGGTGACGATATCCCGGTACCCGGCCAGCGCGGCCTGCCGGATCGCGCCCTTGACCCCCGCCGCCGGGCCGGAAAATAGCGCCCCGACCGCGTTGCCGGCGCTGGCGGCAGCGGGCAGGCGGCCGCCATTCGACTGCATGATGGAAAACCGCCCGGTAAAGCCGGCGGCGCGCAGGCTGTCGGCCAGCCGGTCGATATAGGCTTTGTTCACGGGCTGAACATAGGCCGCGATGGTGGTCGTCGAGGCGCGCTCGTACTCGCGGAATTCGCGCGTCACATCGCTGGAACAGGTCACTGCGAGGTCCGGGAAATGCGCCTTCAGCCAGGCCGCGACGGCCTGCTCATGGGCTGGATTGGCGTACCCGTTCAACAGGCAGACCGCCACCGCCTCGTACCCGCCACAGCCCAGCGCTTGCGCCAGCGCCCCGTCCAGTGCCTGCGTGTCGAGCGCCTTGACGATGCCGCCATCCGGCCCGGTCCGTTCGTCGATTTCGAAGGTGTCGCGTTGTCCGACCACCGGCACCGGCTTGGCGTAGAACAAATCATAGATTTGCCGCCGGTTGTGGCGTTGCAGCGCCAGCAGGTCGCGAAACCCCTTGGTCACCAGGAAAGCGGTTTTTGCCCCCTTGCGTTCCAGCACCGCATTGATCGCAACGGTGGAGCCATGCACCAGATCGTCGATGTCTTCCATCGCCAGTCCGGCCGCTTTCAGCACCGCCATCGCCCCTTCGTCGGGCCGCGCCGGCACGCTGGGCACCTTGGCGATGCGCACCTCGCCACCCTCGACCGCGACCAGGTCGGTAAACGTGCCGCCGACTTCTATCCCCACCCGCATCGCATTCTCACACTCTATGGGAGAAAATCTTCGAACGGACGCCAGCGCGGCACAAAATCGTTTTTTCCCTTAGCAGCCATTAGCATTCATTAACATCCTGCTTCGCCCGGAACATCCCGCTCGCCCGGCGGGAGGAAAAGCAATAAAAGGAATATAATCTGTTTTTAGAAATATGTCAAGCGGCTTCGTCAATTAAGAAAATAGGCGCGAAATTGCTGTTCGAGGACGCAATAGATCGAACAATCGTGGCTGGCCCGCCCCCACGGGGCGATGATCGCCACGCCAAGCACGGCACCGACCACGACCACCAGCAACAACATCATCAGGCCCACGCCCAGCGTCTTCAGCGCATCGAGCCATAGCGGCTCACCGAACACGGTCAGTTTTTTGTCCGCGTCCCGGCGGTGATGTTGTTCGGCCATACCGGCAGCCTGCCACGCCCCCGGCTTCCGGGCAACCCGGCGCTGAAATTTCGCATTGTGTCCCTGGTGGGTTAGGTTTTGGGGCGCGAACACGGTCTGGCAGGGAGAAGGTCATGGGTAGCAAAACCACCGCCGAGATATTGGTTGAGGGACTGGCCGTCAACGGAATCGAGACGTTGTTCTGCCTGCCCGGCGTGCAGAACGACGATTTCTTCGATGCGTTGCATAAATCCGGCGCGCCCCGGCCGGTGCATACGCGCCACGAACAAGGCAGCGCCTATATGGCGTTGGGCGCGGCCCTGGCGACCGGAAAGCCGCAGGCCTATTGTGTCGTGCCGGGGCCGGGATTCCTGAATACGACGGCGGCGCTATGCACCGCCTATGCGGTCAACGCGCCGGTGCTGGCCCTGGTCGGGCAGATACCCGAAGCCGCCATCGGCAAGGGTTTCGGCTTGCTGCATGAAATTCCGGACCAGCTCGGGATCATGGAGCGGCTGACCAAATCGGCTGCCCGGATCACCGGCGCGGCGGATGCAGCGGTAAAAATCACCGATGCCTTCCGCCAGTTGCGCAATGGCTGCGCCAAGCCGGTGGCGCTGGAATGCGCCATGACGACGTGGCGCGATGCCGCCCCATTCGACCGGCCGCTGGAAAAAGCATTGCGCGAACCGGTTGAAATCGACCTGGATGCGATTGGCGCGGCGGCGCGGATTCTGGGCGCGGCCCGGCGGCCGATGATCGTTGTCGGCGGCGGCGCGCTGGAAGCCGGCGCGGCGGTTCGCGAACTGGCCGAAATGCTGCAAGCGCCGGTGATTTCGTCGCGCAACGGGCGCGGCGTGCTCGACAGCCGCCATTATCTGTCGCACACCATGCCCGCCGGTCACGCCTTGTGGAAGGACGCCGACGCGGTTATCGCCATCGGTTCGCGGCTGCAAACCCAGCGCCAGCACTGGGGCACCGATGACGGCCTCAAGATTATCCATCTGGATTGCGACCGCGCAGCACTGGCCCGCATCGCCCCGTGCGATGTGGCGGTCCTGGCCGACGCGGCGGCGGGCACGGCGGCGCTGATCGACAAGTTGCACGGCGTCAATGCTGCGCGCGTGAGCCGCGAGGACGAGATGGCGGTCCTGAAGGCGGCGTTCGACAAGACTTTCCGCCAGGCCGTCGGGCCGCAGGTGGCGCTGCTGGAGGCGATTCGCAATGCCTTGCCGGACGACGGCATTTTCGTCGAGGAACTGACCCAGATCGGTTATGTCAGCCGCTTCGCCTTCCCGGCCTATGGGCCGCGCACGTTTTTGTCGTCGGGCTATCAGGGCACGCTGGGCTGGGGGCTGGCGACCGCGCTTGGCGCCAAGGTGGCGATGCCGGACCGCAAGATCGTGTCCATTGCCGGCGATGGCGGGTTCATGTTCAACGTCCAGGAACTGGCCACTGCCGTGCAGCACAGAATCGCCGTGACCATCGTCGTGCTCAACGATAACGCCTATGGCAATGTGAAACGGATGCAGCAGGAAAACTACGCCGGCCGCACTATCGCCAGCGATCTGGCGAACCCGGATTTCGTCGCCCTGGCGGAAGCCTTCGGCGCGCGGGGGATGCAGGTGAATTCGCCGGACGAGCTTAGCCGCGCGATCGCCGCCAGTTTCGAGGACGAGGACGGGCCGACCCTGATCGAGGTGCCGTGCGGCGAATTTCCGAGCCCCTGGGGGTTGGTTCAGTTGCCCCGCCAGCGCGGGGCGCTGTCCGCCTAAGCGGCGCCCAGGCGCACCGGAAGGGCGGTGATGCCGCAGATGAAATTGGAATAAAGCCGTTCGGGTTCGCCCGTTACCTCGATTTCATCGAGCGCCATGGCATCGGCGTCGTGGCGTAGCGCGGCGTTGCTGACCGGCATGGTTGTCGTCTCCCTCATCGTCAAGAGCAGGGTAATACAGGGTGCCCTGGCGGGCCATCAACTTATCGGCAGCGGACCGATTCCGCCCTGTTCCACTTGACGCCATGGGGACGGTTTCGTATGTCCAAGAACCCCACGCCGTTGGATGGAGTCGCATCGTATGGGCAGACGCGTTCTTAGCGCCATGGTCAAGCATGAGACCAACACGTTCAGTAGTTTAGAGCATCCTGTAAATAGACTGAATCGATAAGGGGGATTCCCAAGGCTCAGGAATTGTGATTCAAGATAAAGGCTGGACAAGGAGGCCAGCCTTTAT
>PTKA01000072.1 GCA_002937525.1 Alphaproteobacteria bacterium MarineAlpha10_Bin3 | reverse complement strand
GCACCGGCGGCGAAAGTACGCTGGTCAGCTCGATGTCCATCTTCAACGAAAATACTGGCGCGTTTCCCGCAATTTCTGCCGATCCTCTTTCGCGGCTTCAAACGTGACCTGCGGGGCGAAGGCGTGACGGCGCGGCTGGACGAATTGACCTTCCACGAAATTCCGGTCTTCAGCTATTTCGGCGGCCAGTTGAGTTGCAACTTCAACGCCAAGATCATCCGCTCCGCCCGGCAAAAGCTTGGCCAGCCACTGACCGAACTGGAGGAAGCCGCGATCGAATGCGTCCTTGAGCTGTCGCGGCGGCCGGACCTTTGTTACCGGATGGATCTGCGCCCGGGCGATATACAGTTGGTGAACAATTATACCATTCTGCACGGGCGCAGCGCCTATAGCGACTACCCGGATGAAGCCCGCAAGCGGTGCCTGATGCGGTTCTGGGTCAATTCGCGCGCCGGCCGGAATCTGGCACCCGAATTCACCGATCGATACAATACCGGACCCGGCCAGGGCGTCGCCGTCGGGGACGGTGCCCGTTATATGTTTTGAGTTGGATTCGTCTGTAGCATAATTTGCTCCCGAGCGTATTTCGCCATGGCTTTTTGCGTTCGAAAAAGCGATAAACCAGATCCGATAGTGGAATCCACGACGATATTGCAGAGGTATCATGGCCAGAGCTAAAAGACGCACCGTTCAGGAATTCGGCGCTCATCCCGTCGATGTCCATGTCGGTCAGCGGGTTCGCATGCGCCGTGTCATGTGTGGACTCAGCCAGACCGTGCTCGCCAACCGGATCGGTCTCACTTTTCAACAGTTGCAAAAATATGAAAGTGGCATGAACCGGATCTCGGCCAGCAAATTGTGGCTCATCGCACAGGAACTCACCGCGCCGGTTCAGTGGTTCTTCACCGGCTCCGCCGAGGGCAAAAGCCCGATAGCGGAATTCGGCACCAAACGCGAGACGCTGGAACTGGTTCGCAACTTCATGAATATGCCAGCCGAAGCGCGCCAGCATTTTCTGTCCCTGATAAAATCGGTATAGAAGCTACCGACGCACTTTTCGGGTTGTCAGGGTAAACGCGGGAAATTTGTCCCCGTCTTTTTCGATGGTTGTGCCCAGAACCTTGAAACGTTTGTTGGACGCTTCCAGACTTTCTGGCCCGGCGACGACGAGCGTATCGGGCAGGTGGCGCATGTTCCGATTCACGAAACAGCGCCGCTCCTTGAAGGTCTTTTCCAGATACGACCAATAGGCTTCATATTCCGGACCGCCCTGTTTCGCACCGCTTAAATAGAAGGCGTTCGCGCGCTTGGCGATGGTAATGATGGCGACGAATTCTTCGCCGCCGCAGACCAGCGATTTCGTCGTTTCGGTCCGCCATTGGCCAAGGACGATTTCGTCGTCCTCGGCAGCTTGCGCCGCACCGGCAACGATGAGAGCGCACAGCGCCAGCCGCGCGGTTGCCTTGATCATGTCTTTAATTCCCGGCCAATTTTTGATTGCTCTCGATACAACGCGCAAATTGGTTCGTCACGCCGTCGGATGCAAGGGTTCAATACGGCATCGCAGGCCGTGCGCATCCGGCGACCCGGAAACCGGGTCCCAGGGGCCGGCATAGGAGAGCGCGCCGTTGATATTGATATCGAGCGCGCCTTTATCGGCGCTCGCCGCATCCGGGTCCCACCAGCCCATGCCGGTGGCGACGACGCCCGGCGGTGCGCGGTCGCTGACCACGGCCCGCAGGCGGCATGAATTCGCCATCCCCGGCGTGCGGACGGCAACCCATTGCGCGTCCGCGATATTGTGCGCGGCGGCGGTATCGGGGTGGATTTGCAAGGTCGGGTCGGGCGACACCTTGCGCGCCCATGGCTGATCGCGAAAGCGCGAATGATGATAGGTTTTTTCCCTGATGCCGGTCAGCAGCACCAGCGGAAAGGCGTCCATCACGGCCTGGGGTTCGCGGGCCGCGCGCGGCGGCGTGTATCCCGGCAGCGGATCGAGGCCGAGCGCCGCCAGGCGCTCCGAATACAGCTCGACCTTGCCGGTCGCCGTTGCAAACCCCCGCGCCTCGAAATCGCCCAGGGTGTAGGGAAAGACCGCAAAGCCGGTTTTCGCCAGTTCGGCGATCGAAATGCCGCTATCGCCAAGCAGATATTCGTTGAAGGCGCGCATGGTGGGCCAGGGCAGGAAATCCTCGCTCAAGGCGCGCCGTTTGGCCAGCGCGTCGCGCAGACCCAAGGCGATGTCGAGATCGCAGCGCGCCTCGCCGCGCGGCGCAACCAGCGCGCGGGTGTAGCTGACGCAAGGCGCACCGGGCTGAAGCTGGACCTCCTCTTCTTCCAATGTCGTCGTCTTGGGCAGGACGATATCGGCGTAACCGGCGGTCGGCGTCATCGTCTGCGACGCCACCACGAGAAAGTCGAGCGATTGCAGCGCTTCGATGGTCCGGGCCGAATTCGGATAGGTGACGGCGATATTGACGCCGCTGATATACATCGCGCGGACCGGATACGGGTCGCCGGTCAGAATTGCGTCGATGACGGACGGGTTGTGGCAGGCGGTCTGCCAGCCTTCCGGGCCGGCCCAGAGCGGGAATTGCCGCGCGCCAATCGTCTGTTTTTCGATGTCCAGCGGCAGCCGGAATTTCGGGTCGTGCAGCAGGTCCAGATAGGTCCGCATGCCCTTGGGCCGCCGGGCCAGCCGGTTGCCGCCGCGACGGTCGAGATTGCCGCTGATGGCGACCAGGCAATCGAAGGCGCGGAAGGTCTGCACGCCGGCGCTGAAGGCGTCGATGCCATGGCCCGGCACGAAGACCGAGGGACCGTCGGCGTAAAGATCGGCGGCGGCGGCGATATCGGCTTCATCGACGCCGGTGAGCCGCGCCGCCACGTCGGGCGGAAATTCGGCCGCGCGGGCGGCGTAGCGCTCGAACCCGTGGCACCAGCGGGCGGTGAATTCGCTGTCGTAGCGGTCATCGCGGATCAGCAGATGGGCAATGGCCAGCGCCAGTGCTGCGTCGCTGCCGGGATAGGGCCGCAGCCATAAATCGGCCAGATCAGCGGCCGGGCCGCCCATCGGGTCGATCGTGACGATCCGGCCGCCGCGCTGCTTCAACCGCTTCAGCGCCATCCACTGGGCCGGGTCGGCGGCTTGCGGGTTGCGGCCGACCAGCATTGCGCAACGCGCATGGTCGATGTCTTCGCCATTCTTCATCGCAATGCCGGTGATCTTCTCGCTCAGCGCCTGGCAGCCGCCGCACAGATCCTGGTTGATGAGCCAGTTTGGAGAACCGAGCGAGCGCATCAGCAGGGCCATGATGGTGCCGCGGCTGAAGGCGGCGCCGCTGACCGCGCCGGCCAGCGCCAGCGGCCCGTGTGCGCCGCGTACCGCGGCCATCCGGTCGGCAACCTCGTCGAGCGCGGCATCCCAGCTAATGCGTTCCCACTTTCCGCCGCCGCGCGGACCGGTCCGGCGCAGCGGGTGCGTCAAGCGGCTGTCATTGTCGGTCCACTCCCGTACCGCCCGGATACCCTTGACGCAGAACGCGCCCCTGGAGTTTGGATGGTCCGGGTTGGGCGCGATTTTCACGATTGCGCCGTCGCGCATCGTCACCAGCGAGCCGCAATAGGTATTGCACTCCCAGCACTGACTTGGATGAATCGTTGTATCGTCTTGCATCGGCGCCCAGCATAGCATGGTTGGCCTGGCTTGAACGGGTCGCGTGAATTTCGTTAACTGTGTTAAATTATTCGCTCAGGAGGGATCAGGCCATGAAACTCTATACCAGCAAGGTTGCGCCCAATCCGCGCCGCGTACATATTTTCCTTGCCGAGAAGGGCGTCGAGATCGAGTCGGTTGAAATCGACCTCGGCGAGTCGCAAAATCTCGACCCGGATTTCGTCGCCCGCAATCCACTGGGCCGGGTGCCGGTGCTGGAACTGGATGACGGCGCGTATCTCGCTGAATCGATGGCGATCTGCCGCTATTTCGAGGAAACCCACCCCGAGCCGCCGCTGATGGGTATCGACGTGCGCGACAAGGCGATGGTCGAGATGTGGAACCGCCGGATGGAGTTCGAGATCATGGCCCAGATATCGGGCTGTTTTCGGCACACCCACCGCTACTGGGAGGGCCGGATTCCGCAAATTCCCGAATATGGCGAGCTGTGCCGCAAGACGGTGCTGGAGCGGATGGCCTGGCTTGACGGGGAATTGGCGGACCGCGAATTCATCGCCGGCGACCGCTTCACGGTCGCCGATATCACCGCCTTCACCGCGATTTCTCTGGGCCGTATTCCCAAGATCAGGATCGCCGAGGAACTGACCAATCTGCAACGCTGGTTCGACGCGGTCCGCGCCCGGCCCAGCGTCGGCTAGAGCATATCCTTTAACCGGCGCGAGGGGGAGCGCGACGATGCCCAATGACAGCGTCGAAATTCCAGCCGCCGGCCTGCCGTGGCAGTGGCCGGAAGCGCAGTGGCGCGCGATCGTCAACAAGGTGCGGGCAGGCCGGTCGCTGTTGCCCGATAGCTGGCCCGGCGGCGCCCGGGTCGCGGTTGCGCTGTCGTTCGATTCCGACCATGAATCGACCACCCTGCGGATGGGCGAATCCTCGCCCGGCAAGCTGTCCCAAGGCGAATATTCGAGCCGCGTCGGGGTGCGGCGCATCGTCAGGCTGCTGGATAAATACGATATCCGCGCAACTTTCTTCGTGCCGGCGGTCTGCGCGATGCTGCATCCCGAAGAACAGCGCCACCTGGCCGGCGCCGGTCATGAGATCGGTATTCATGGCTGGATCCATGAGCGCAACAGCGAGCTTCCGCCCGCCGATGAGCGCGAATTGCAGATGCGCGCCGCCGACGTTCTGGAAAAGATTAGCGGCGTGCGTCCGGTTGGCATCCGCACGCCGTCCTGGGATTTCAGCCAGCACACGCTGGCGATCAGCCGGGAAATGGGCCTGCTTTATGATTCCTCGCTGATGGGCGATGACGACCCTTATGAAATCCTGGAGGACGGCGTGGCGACCGGGATCGTCGAATTGCCGGTCGAATGGATCAAGGACGACGCGGTTTATTTCAACATGGACCGGCTTAGTGGGCTTCGGCCGCATACCGCACCGTCCGCCGTGCTGGAAATCTTCAAGGCCGAATTCGATGGCGCCTACCGGGAATCCGGTCTGTTCGTGCTGACCATGCATCCGCATTTCATCGGCCACCGCTCCCGCATGGCGATGCTGGATGAATTGGTGCGCTATATCCGTTCGCACACCGGCGTGTGGTTCGCGACCCATGCGCAGGTGGCGCAATACTGCAAGGACAAGGCGTCGCCCGCACTGGTGGCACCATGAAAATCTCGAAACTCATCTGCTCGACCGGGGTCAGCGGCTATTTCAACAAGGATCTGGCCGCGGTTCGCCAGGGCGCGCGCCAGGAAGGATTCGGCTATATCGACCCGCCGGTGACGCCCGGCTTCGATCAGGTCATTCAGCCTGGCGAGGTATTGTGCGTCATGCTGCTGCTCGAAGACGGGCAGGTGGCGTTCGGCGACTGCCTGGATGTTATTTTCACCGGGGCGGCCGGCCGCGATCCGCTGTTCCGGGCGCAGGCGCATCGCGCCGTCGTCGAAGGCCCGATCCGCGATCAGTTGTGCGGCCGGGACTGCGGTGAATTCCGGCCGCTTGCCGGTGAAATCGAAGCGTTCCGCCACAAGGGCGAGGCGCTGCACACCGCCCTGCGCTTTGGCATCTCGCAGGCGCTGTTGCACGCGGCCGCCTTGGCGAACCGCTGCACGGCGGCGGAAATTATCGCCGCCGAATACGGCACCGCGATCGCTACCGAACCCGTGCCGCTGCTGGGCATGTGTCCGACGCCCCATGAATTCATGGTCGAGAAGATGATCATGAAGCGGGTCGCGATCCTGCCGCACGGGTCGTTCGCCAATGTTGCGACCGACCTTGGCCGCGGCGGACACAAGCTGATCGATTATGCCGCCTGGTTGTCGCAATTGATCGCCAGGCAGGCTGGCGACGGCTACCGGCCGGCCATCCATCTCGATGTCTATGGCACGATCGGCGAGTTGTTCGATGACGATATGGCGAAAATTGCCGGCTTCGTTGGCCGCCTGGCCGAAGCGGCGGCGCCCTACGCGCTGTATCTGGAAACACCGATGATCGCTGATAGCCGGGAAGACCAGATTCAGGCGTTCAAGGATCTGCGCGCAGCACTGGATCGAAGCAGCTACGACGTCAAGCTGGTCGCCGATGAATGGTGCAATACGCTCGAAGACATCCAGGCCTTCGCCGATGCCGGGGCGGCGGATTTCCTCCAGGTAAAGGCGCCGGACCTTGGCGGGCTTGGCAATTCGATCGAAGCTTTGCTCTATTGCCGGCGCCAGAAGGTTGGCGTGTATATGGGCGGGTCGGCGAACGAAACCGACCAGTCGGCGAAATTGTCGGCCCATATCGCGCTCGCCTGCCGGGCCGACTTCCTCATGAACAAGCCCGGCCAGGGGGTCGATGAGGGCGTGTCGATCCTGACCAACGAGATGCGCCGGACCCTGGCTTTGATCGCGGCGCGCTAGCGGCTTGTCCTCGACCTTTACTCCCACGCAGCGCCTGGCCTAAAAGGGGACGCTGTAGACCGGATCGACAGTTGTCCGCACAGGGACTTCCCGATACCGGACGTGAAAGATTGTCATATTTGGCCACGGATGGGTGCCCGAGTGGTTTAAGGGACCGGTCTTGAAAACTAGTGACGTTACTTTAAGTCCATGATATAGGATGCCGATGCCCAGACTAGTCGGGGTTTTATGTACAACAACGGACAAGGTGTTCCACAGGACTATAAGACTGCGGTGAAGT
>PTKA01000071.1 GCA_002937525.1 Alphaproteobacteria bacterium MarineAlpha10_Bin3 | reverse complement strand
TTCAATAGTGCATTTTCCAATTGCGCTTGATCGGCTTCGCATAACCACAGGCCTTCAGCCGGGAGAATGTCTATCGCGATCGTCTCTCGAAGCGTGCGGCGCAGCATTTCGGTCATGTCGGCGACCAGCGTATTCATATCGATCATTGTCGGCCGAAGGCTTTGTTTTCGCGAAAATGCGAGCAATCTATGGGTTAGAGCGGCGCCCCGTTCAGCCGCGTTCATGCCCCGGTCGATCATGTCCACGGTGTGCCTGTCTTCACCAACGCGATCGCGTGCCATTTCAAGGGTGCCCATCATCACGGCAAGTAAATTATTGAAATCATGCGCAATACCGCTGGTTAACTGGCCGACGGCTTCCATCTTCTGCGCCTGGAGCAGCTGCTCTTCCGCCTGCTTAAGCTCGGTAATGTCCTGCACCGTTCCAGCCCGCCGGATCAATCGCTCCTCGGTGTCATACTCAAATACGATGTGTTCCCTCAGGGTACGCACGTCGCCGCCCGGGCGCACAATGCGATACTCGTGAACGTGCGGCGCGCGCGGCCTATCGTGGTCTGGGATAGTGTCCATGAAGCGCTCGAGATCGGCCGGATGAATACAATTGAATAAAGAATCATCGCTGAGGTCGAAATCGTCTTTGTCTTGCCCAAATATACGACAACACTCGTTCGACATAAGGCGCTTTTTGGTTCGCACGTCAAATTCCCAATTGCCAATATGAGCGATTCTCTGCGCTTCCTCGAGACGCGCTTCGCTATCGGCCAACCTGGACTCGCTTCGTTGCAGCGCCGCCTCCGCCGCGCGGCGCGCCGTGATATCCTCGACCACCGCCGTGCTAAACAAAAACCCGCCGTCCGGATCGAAATTTGGTGTCGACGTGATTTGCGCCCAAATTGTTCCGCCATCCTTGGTCAGGTAGCGTTTTTCCTGGCGATAAAACGGCTTCTCCCGGTCGATTGTCTGGCGCCGATTTACCCGGGTCTTGGCCATATCCTCCGGATGGGTGATATCGGCAATCATCGATTGCCATAGCGCACGGCCGTCTTCTGGCGAATGGCCGCGCTTGCGGGTCACCGTGCATCCTCGATCAAGATGATGTGCAGCCGCCTTGGGCCATGCGCGCCGAGCAATATTTTTTGTTCGATGTCGCCGGTGCGCGACGGACCGGTGATGAAATTGACCGTGCGCGGCATAGCACCACTGTCGCGCAGCGCGTCCCAGCCATCTTCATACGCCGCCATGACCTGGCTGGCCCGCAACACCACGATATGATTGTCGGGCAGAAAATTCAGCGTGGTCGGGCTGTCCGGGCCGCTCAGCAGCATCAAGGTGCCGGTTTCGGCAATCGCGGCAAACGCCGCCGTCACGCCGACATCGTCGCTGCCGTCGCTGGCCCCCCTTGTGATCGTCAGGGTCGGCCGGCCGGCCCAGGGAATGGTGTCGAGCCAGGGATCGGGCGCCATGCGGATATCGGAGCCAAGATTATACCGGGCCAAAAAATCCGACAGCGCGGCCGGCACGGCGCCCCCATCGGCAACCCGTTCAATCGTGCTATCGGCCGCCGCCGCCATATCGACGAACAGATCGATCAGGGGATGCGTGTCCAGGGCGGTCCGGGCCGGGATCGGGCCGCGCTTGCGGCCGGTCAGGCGCGCTTCCAGTACCGCCCGGTCTTCGGTGTTTATTACCGTCCGGCCAAGCGAAGTTCGCACCCGGCCGAAAATAGCATCGCGCGCCGCACTCATCGCCGCCGCCCGCCGCGCGCCGACCATTGGCGCTGAAAGGTATCGCCTTGCGGGGCCGGCAAATCGCGGTGCGCGGTCCAGCCGCCGGCAAACGGCAGCGTCGAAAACCGGCCTTGTTTGCGCCCGGCCCAGGCCAGCGCGCGCATCGCCAACCCGGTGGCAAACCGGTAGAGTGCCGGATGACGGGCAAAGAACGCCCAGACGCCAAGCCCGGTGCGTTCGGCCGCCGGCGATAATTTATCCTCGAACGCCTGTTCGCGGTGATGGCGCATCAGCGACAGCAACGGAATACGCACCGGACACACCGATTCGCAGCGGCCGCAAAAGGTCGAGGCGTTGGGCAGATGCCGCCCTTCGTCCAGGCCCAGCAATGTCGGCGTCAGCACCGCGCCGATCGGCCCCGGATAAACCCAGCCATAGCTGTGCCCGCCGACCGCGCCATAGACCGGGCAATGGTTCATGCACGCGCCGCAGCGGATACAGCGCAGCACATCGCGGACCGGCCCGCCCAGCATCTCGGAGCGGCCGTTATCGAGCAGCACGACATGGAACTGTTCGGGTCCGTCGGGATCGCCGTTTCGGCGCGGTCCGTTGGAAAACGTCGTGTAGCTGGTAAATTCCTGACCCGTCGCCGAGCGCGCCAGCACCCGCAATAGCGTGCTGGTGTCTTCCAATGTGGGCACGACTTTTTCCAGGGAGGCGATGACGATGTGGATTTTCGGCAAGGTCTGGGTCAGATCGCCATTGCCTTCATTGGTGACGATAACAGTGGAGCCGGTCGCGGCGATCAGGAAATTGGCCCCGGTTATCCCGACATCGGCGTCGAGGAACCGCTGGCGCAGCACGGCGCGGGCTTCTTCCAGCAAGGCGCGCGGCTCTTCCAGCGAACGGCCGGAATCGAACATGCCTTCATGCGCGCCGCGGAACGCCTCTTCGATCTGTTCCTTCACCAGATGGATCGCCGGCGCGATGATGTGGCTTGGCGGCTCTTTTCGCAGCTGGATGATGTATTCGCCAAGGTCGGTTTCCACCGGCTCGATACCGTTTTCTTCGAGGAAGTCGTTGAGGCCGATTTCTTCGGCGATCATCGACTTGCCCTTGGTCACGGTCCGGGCGTCGACCGACCGGCAGATATCGAGGATCGCTGCGCGTGCGTCGGCGGCGCTCGACGCCCAATGCACCTGGCCGCCGGATTCAAGCACCCGTGCTTCGAAGGCTTCGAGATAGAAGTCGAGATTGTCGAGGATGTGATCCTTGATATCGCGGGCCTGGTCGCGCAGCGCGTCGAATTCGGGCAGGCGGGGGGCGGCATTGGCGCGATTGGCGACGAAGCCCGACTCGATCTTGCCGAGCGCCGATTGCAGCGCGTCATTGGCCAGCGCGGCCCGCACATTGGCATTGAAATTCCGGCTGGTCGATTCCATATCAGCGCCGTCCTTCGCCGATTGCCGGCTGGCCGGCCATGCCGGCCAGAACCTCGGCAATATGGCGCACGCGGACCGGCGAGCCTTCGCGCGCCAGCTTGCCGGCAATGTTCATCAGACAGCCAAGATCGCCGGCCAGCACCAGTTCCGCGCCGGTCGCGGCGATATCCCTGGTCTTGTTGGCGACCATCTTGTTCGAGATATCGGGATATTTGACGCAGAACGCGCCGCCAACCCCGCAGCACATTTCCGCCCCCGGCAATTCGACCAGCCGCAGCCCTTCGATCCGTTCGAGCAACGCGCGGGGCTGCGCCTTCACGCCCAGCTCACGCAGTCCCGAACAGGCATCGTGATAGGTCGCCGTTGCATCGAATTTTACGTCCAGTGCGTCCATGCCCCGGATATCGACGAGGAAGGAAATCAGCTCATGGGTCCGCCCGGCCAGATCGCCGGCCCGCGCCGCCATGGCCGGGTCGCCGGCAAATAATTGCGGATAATGTTTGGCGATCATCCCGGCGCACGACCCCGACGGCGCCACGACATAATCGAACTTCTCGAACGCTTCGACGACCTGTTTTGCGATCGCCGTGGCGTTGGCCCGGTCGCCGCCATTATAGGCCGGTTGCCCGCAGCAGGTCTGATTGCGCGGAACCGTCACCGCGCATCCGGCCCGCTCCAGCAGCGCCACGGCGGCGAACCCGACGCCGGGACGGAACAGATCGACCAGACAGGTGACGAACAGGCCGACTTCGGGACGTGCTTTGGACATCGTTTTTTGAACTCGATTCTGGTTTAGAATATTATAACCGAACAAGGTTGTGCGGCGTCAACTTCCCACCCGGCGCGCCGCCGCCGCTTCCGGCAGCAAGACAAAATACCGGCCCCGGCTTTTCATGGTGCCGGCCAGGGCCAGCGCCTTGGCGCCGAAGCCCCAGAAGAAATCGCCCCGGACGACGCCGCGTATGGCGTTGCCGGTATCCTGCGCGATCATCAGCCGGCGCAACGGCTTGGCGGGGTTGCCGGGCCACGCCGTATCGAGCCAGACCGGAACCCCGAACGGCATGAAACGCGGATCGACCGCCAGGCTGCGGCCCGGCGTCAAGGCAACGCCGGCCGCCCCGATGGGGCCGTCGCCCGTAATTTCACGAAAGAAGATGTAGCGGCGGTTCTGCGCCAGCAACGCCGTCGCCCGGTCCTGGTTGGCGTCGAGCCAGCGCCGGATTTCGCCCCACGAGGCCTGGCCGCGTTGCAGTGCGCCGCGCGCGATCAGCGCCCGGCCAATCGACCGGTACGGCCAGCCATTATTCCCCGCATAGCCGATCCGGACCACGGTCCCGTCGCGCATCGTGACCCGGCCCGACCCCTGAACATGCAAAACGAAGGCGTCGATTGCATCGTCGACCCAGAGCAGTTCCCGGTTCCGGCCGGACAGCGCGCCGGCGGCGATGTCGCCGCGCGCATAATAGGGCCGCAATTCACCGTCAACGATGCGGCCAACGATGTTTTTGCCGGCCAATGTGGCGTCGAAACGGCGCAGATCGACGCTGACAAGATCACCCGGCAGCCGGTAGATGGGCACGTTGAACTGGCTGCTTCGACGCCGCGCACCGCGCAAATCGGCCTCGAAATAGCCGGTAATCAACCCGCGGTCGGTGGCGCCGCCGGCGATGCGAAAAGGGCGGAACCAGCGTTCGAAGAAATCCCGCGCGCCGCCGCCAACCTTGGCGGCCGCCGCACAGGGCGCGCGCCAGTCGGCCCGGCTTATCCTTAACGGGCCGCGGCTTTCCTTGGGCATTTGGCAGGACCGCACAAAGGCGGTCAGCGCCGCCCCATGGTCATCGTCTTGCCATCCCGGCAAGGCGTCGAAGGAGACCGGCGACGCGATCATTTCGCCGGGCCTGAATTCAGGCGTCAGTCCGGGCGTCAGCGTACAGGCACCCAGCAGGACGCCCAGTCCGGCAATGATGAGGACAGATGCTGGTTTCGGCACGCAAGCCCCCCGCTGGTATCGGCGCTCAAGGCACCATAATCAAGACGGACTGCGGGTGGCGACCAGCTTCCAGTTTGGATTCGCGGACCGCGTATCGCGGGCGTAGGTCCAGATATCGGTAACCGGGATAACCGCGGTGCGATCGCCATCGACGACTTCCTCGTTTTCGTCGAGCGTCGCCTTGATCTGTTCGCTGACCAGTTTGACCGTGATATTCGCGACACCGTCTTCCAGTTCCGCTTCCAGCAAATCGACGCTATTGATGCCGACCAGGGTGGTTTCCTGGGTATGGTTGGCGAGTTCGCGCGAACGGATGGCGCCGGCGAAGTTTTCGTAGACTTCTTCCGACAACAGCGTGTCGAGGGTTTTGCCATCGCCGGTCGCATAGGCTTCGACGATCATCTCGAAGGCGGCTTGCGCGCCCTGGACAAACGATTGCGGATCAAAGTCACGGTCGGCTTCCTGGATGCGCGCCAACCCGGCCTCCAGCGGCGACAGATCCGCTGCCGGCGGCGGCGTCTGCGCATTGTCGGGCAGTGCGATGACATTGTCCGCGCCCGGTTCGGCATCGCGCGGATCTTCGGATTGGGTAAACGGGTTATCCCGGCGGCGTTGGTGGCCGGTCCGTTTCCCCAGCACCTTGCGCAGACGAAAGACCAGAAAAGCCGCCAGCATACCGAACAGTAAAATATCGAAAAGACCGAAACCGCTGCCCATGGACTGATTTTCTCCAACTCGCCTTTACCCAGTTGCAAACCGCCGCACGGTTGCCTGAACGGGCCTGGAACCTTAGGTTAGCACAAAGCCGCCCAGGATAGCTTCAAGGATTTCCGCATGGCGTATCCAGATGGTCACGCGCGTCGAATTTAGATAGGACTTCTACCGTAAAAGGGCAAGCATGGATCGATTTGCCCACACCTTGTCATGATTATACTTGTCGCCTTCATCGTCACGCCGATTGTCGAAATCGCCCTGTTTATCGAAGCCGGGGAACGCTTCGGGCTGTGGCCCACGCTGGCGGCGGTGATTGCGACCGCCATCGCCGGCACCTGGCTGTTGCGCTGGCAAGGCGTCGCCGCCTGGACCCGGGCCACCCAAAGCCTGCGGCGCAATGTCTTTCCCATCGCCGAGGTCTTCACCGGGTTGTGCCTGGTCCTGGCCGGTGCGCTGTTGCTGACGCCGGGCTTCGTGACCGACGCCGTTGGCCTGGCGCTGTTCGCGCCGCCGGTCCGGCGTTTGCTGGCGCGGCTGGCGGCGCGGCGGTTCGAACGCGCCAAGCGCGCGACGGTCTGGGTCAATGGCGAGCCGGTAATTTTTTCCGGGGATAACGACCGCGCGCATTCCGCCAACGACATCGTCGAGGCGGAATTCACGGAAATCGAAGCACCCGACCCCCACACGGCCCCCGGCGACGCGACCAACCCCGACAGCCCGTGGCGCAAGGATCGATGATACTGGTTCGTCACGGCCAGTCCGAATTCAACGTCGTCTATGGCAAAACCCGCCAGGATCCCGGTATTCGCGACCCGGAACTCACCAAACTCGGCCGCGAACAGGCCACCCAGGCGGCGCGGATATTACGGCGCATGGGCGGCCACAAGGTCATTTGCAGCCCCTACCGGCGCGCCATCCAGACCGCCACGATCATCGCCGAGGCGCTCGGTCTTGCCATCGCTGTGGATCCCGGCGTCGGCGAGCGCGCGG
>PTKA01000070.1 GCA_002937525.1 Alphaproteobacteria bacterium MarineAlpha10_Bin3 | reverse complement strand
GAAATACGAGGATTGCCTCGACATGGTGACCCAGGCCCGCGACACCTTCGGCGGCATGCATATCATGTTCAATCCGGCCGGAATCCTGCGCGACCGGATGTTCCACAAGATGTCGCCGGACGACTGGCAGGCGGTAATGGACGTTCATCTCAACGGCCATTTCAACTTCTTCCGCGCCGGCATCAACCTGATGCGCGAACAGGAATACGGCCGGCTTATCATGGTTGGCTCGACGTCGGGCCTGCTGGGCAATATCGGGCAGGCGAATTACGGCGCCGCCAAGATGGGCATCGCCGGGCTGTCGCGGATCGTGGCGATGGAGAGCACCTCGAAGGGCATCACCTGCAATGTGATCTGTCCCTCGGCGGATACGCGCATGACCCGTTCGGTGCCGACGCCCAAGGACCCGGCGGTGGCGGCCGAACGCGAGGAACGCCTCAAGCGCAGCCGCGCCGACGCGATTGCGCCGCTGATCACTTTCCTGGCGTCGGAAGACGCGGGCTATGTCAACGGCCAGATTTTCCACCAGCGCGCCGGTGAATTGTCGGTCTACAGCCATCCAAGACCGACCCGCATGGTGCATCAGAACGGCGGCTGGACGCCGGAGTCGATCAAGGAAGTCGCCATGCCGTCGCTGGCCAATCAGTTCTATGACATCGCCAGTTCGCGCTCGGTCCATCCGGGGATGCCGCTGGACTGAGCGCTTAATCGCGGCCATGGCGTATCACGTCTAGGTTTTTGGTGTCGGGCGAAGGCGGTATCGCCCGATACCGCATGAACGCGCGGATCGGCGACGATGGCAGGCTGACGCGGATCGCGATCATCCCGGCCGGTTAAGGCAAAGTCAGGTGACCCGGATGAGCTTTCTTAGGGTCCGCAGATGGTTTGGCACGGGCTCGTCGCTGATTGAGGGCCAGTTGGTATAGGACACTTCGCCGACATAGATGTCGCCATGGCTATCGACGGCCAGCCCGTGCGGCGCAAGAAACTGGTTCGGCGCCATGCCCCGGTGGATGTCGCCGATCCGGGCCAGCAATTCGCCCTTGTTGTTCATGATCGAAATCCGCGGGCCTAGATTGGGCGTCTCCCGGTTGACCTTCATGCCGGGACCCAGCTCGCCGATATAGCATAGCGGGTCGGCGCCGGTTGCCATGCAAAGGCCACAGGGCCGGTGCATGTTGTGCCACTGGGTCTCGAAACGGCCATTGCCGTCGAACACCTGCACCCGGTGGTTTTCCCGGTCGGCGACATAGACCCAGCCATCCGCGTCGCAACAGATGTTATGGGGAATATTGAACTGGCCGGGATCGGTGCCGGGCTCGCCCCAGGAGAACAGCAAGCGGCCGTCCGGCGCGTATTTATGCACCCGTGCATTGCCGTAACCATCCGAGATATAAAGGTCGCCTTGCGGCGATAGAGCGGTGTGGGTGCAGCGGTGAAATGGCTCGCCGGCCATGAAGGGCGAGGGCTTGCCCGGGATTCCGATGGTCATCACAACCTTGCCGTCCAGGGTGCAGGCGCGCATCGTGTGATCGCCGTCATCGGTGCAGTACAGGGTTTCGTCGGGACCGATATGAAGCCCATGCGCGCGGCTGAAGATATTTTCACCCCAGGCGCGCAGAAAATTGCCGTCGCGGTCGAAGACGATCATCGGGTGTGCGCCGCGGTTGAAGACATAGACGTTGTCCTTACGGTCGACCGCCACCGCCGCCACGTCGCGTAAATCCCAGCCGTCCGGCAGCCGGCCCCACTGCGGATCGACCCGGTAGATATAGTCGCCGCTCCCCACCATCACTGACATAGGCGTTCTTCCCCGATACAATGCGTTGGACGACACTATCATACGCCAAGGAATGATTTATGACCGATGCCGCCTCCACGCTTTCGCTGATTCCCAACAACTATTTGAAATTCGGCATCTTTCTGGCCCCGTTCCACGCCATGAACGAGAACCTGACCCAGGCGATGGCCCGCGACATGGCGCTGCTGGAACATATCGACGCGCTTGGCTATGACGAAGCCTGGATCGGCGAACATCATTCCGGCGGGTTCGAGATCATCGCCTGCCCGGAAATTTTCATTGCCGCGGCGGCGGAACGAACGCGCCATATTCGGCTCGGCACCGGGGTCGTCTCGCTGCCGTATCACAATCCGCTGACCGTGGCCGGCCGCATTACCCAGCTCGACCACATGACGCGGGGCCGGGTGATGCTCGGGGTCGGCCCCGGCGCGCTGGTCGGGGATGCGTTTCGCATGGGCATCGACCCGGCGGCGCAGCGCCGGATGATGAATGAATCGCTCGACGTGCTGGTTCGCCTGCTCGACGGCGAGACCGTCACCATGAAGACCGACTGGTTCGACCTGCGCGACGCGCATCTGCAAATCCCACCCTTCCAGCAACCGCGCACCGAAATGGCGGTGGCCTGCGCGCGCTCGCCCTCGGGCGCGCTGGCGGCGGGCAAGCACGGCATTGGCATGCTGTCGATCGGCGGTACCAATGACGAGGCGCTGGCCAAGCATGCCGATAACTGGCGTATGTGCGAAGAAGCCGCGGCCGAAAACGGACATACCGTGAAGCGCGAAAAATGGCGGCTCGTCACCTTGATGCATATCGCCGAGACGCGGCAGAAGGCGCGCGACAACGTCGAATTCGGGCTGGAAAACTGGGCCAGATATTTCCGCGAAATCGCCACCTTCCCTATCGTGCCGCCGGGCATCGATAACCCTTATGAGTTTTTGACCGAAAACAAGATGGCGGTGATCGGCACGCCGGACGATGCGATCGACTATATCGAAACCTTGCTGGACGGTGCTGGCGGTTTCGGTGCGTTGATGCAACTGGCCCATAACTGGGCCGATTTCGACGCGACCAAACGCAATTACGAACTAATTTCACGCTACGTCTTCCCGCATTTCCAGGGCAGCAACCGTCAGCGCGATTTCAGCTATGACTACAGCCACGCCAATCGCGACGTCTTTGTCGGCCAGGCGGCGCAGGCGGTACAGACCGAGATCGATACCTACCAGAAGCGCAAGGAAAACGACGCGGCGGATTGAACGCCGTGGCAACGGATGCCTGTTTTATCGCCATTGTCGCCGTCGCCTTTCTGTTTGCCGGCACGATAAAGGGCGCGCTGGGCGTCGGCTTGCCGACGACATCGATCGCCATATTGGGCCTGGCGCTTGGCTTGCGCGATGCGGTGCCGCTGCTGATCGTACCGTCGCTGGTGGCGAATATCTGGCAGGTGACGCGCGGTGGCGAATTGCCTGCGTTGCTGCGCCGGTTCTGGCTGCTCAACGCCACGGCGTGCGTCGGTGTCTGGCTGGGGACCATGATCCTGTTCCACATCGATCCGACGATCCTGGCGGCGCTGCTGGGCAGCGTGGTTGCGTTCTATGCGATCATGAACCTGACGGGGTTCCGGCCACGGCTGCCGCGCGGCCGCGAAGGCGTCATGGCGCCGGGAATCGGACTGGCAGCCGGTCTGCTGACCGGCACCACCGGGTCGCTGCTGCTGCCAATCGTCATCTATCTACAGGCGCTGGGGTTGGAGAAAGACCGCTTCGTGCAGGCGGTCGGTCTGTCGCTGCTGATCGGCACGGTCGCCTGGGCGGGCGCGCTTTACTATCAGGGCGCGCTGGATGGCCGGTCGGTGACGATTTCAACCCTGGCGCTGGTCCCGACCTTGCTTGGCATGGCGGCGGGGCACCAGTTGCGCGCGCGGCTGTCGCAGGACTTGTTCCGCAAAATCGTGTTCAGCCTGCTACTCGTGCTGGGCGTCAATCTTATCTACAAGGGTGTGTTTTAGGCGTCGAAGAATACCGTTTCGTTCTCACCGTGCATCGTGATCTCAAAAGCATAGGTGATGCGGCCGCCGTCCTCTGAGCGGGTCGCGAGTAAGGTCGGCCGGCGCGTTTGCGCCACCGAGTTCAGCACCGGGTCGATGGCGTTGGCTTCGTTCTCGTCGGTGAAATACAGCCGCGTGAACAGGTGGACATCCATGCCGCGCGCGAAGATGGTCACATTGATATGCGGCGCCTGCAAGGCGTTGCCGGGGTCCGGCACCGCGCCCGGCTTCACCGTATCGAACACAAAGCGCCCCTCGGCATCGGTGACGGCGCGGCCGAATCCGGTGAAATTCTTGTCTTGTTCGATTTCCGCGCGGGTGTCGGCGGAATGTGCGTAGCGGCCATTGGCGTCGGCCTGCCAGATTTCGATCAATGCCGGGTCGACCGGCTGGCCGTCGCCATCGCAAATCCGGCCCTGGATGCGAATATGTTCGCCCGCCGTTTGCGGCGTCACCATCGTGGCGCCCGGAAAATCCGGCTGGCCGTACTCGCGCGGGATCAAGATGTGATGAAAAAACGGGCCGATGGTCTGCGATGCGGTCTGTTTGGTCATGGGTTAACTTTCAAGCGGAGTCGCGTTGCGGCCCCGCAGCACGATATCGAAGACGTAGCCAAGCGCAAAGCCGGGCGTCCCGGCATGGCGGTCGAAGGTGGCGATCAGGCGGTCGCGCGCGCCCTGGTCGGGAATACTGTTGTACATGGCGTCGAATTCCAGCAACGGGTCGCCCGGAAAATACGATTGCGTAATCAGCCGCGACACGAAACTGGGGCCAAACAGCGAATAATGGATATGCGCCGGCCGCCACAGATTGTCGCCAAACGGCAGCGGGTAACTGCCTGGACGAATTGTCGTGAAGCGATAGCGGCCGTCCTTGTCGGTCACGCAGCGCCCTGTTCCCATGAAATTCGGGTCGATCGGCGCATCGTGCCCGTCACCGTCATGCGCATAGCGTCCGGCTGCGTTGGCCTGCCAGATTTCGATCAAGGCGTCCGGCAACGGGCGGCCGTCCTCGTCCAGAACCCGGCCGGAAACAATTATGCGTTCGCCCAGCGGCTCGCCGTTGCGCACCGCGTTGCGGGTCAGATCGTCATCGCCGCTCGCCAGCGCGCCGTGGCCATAGACCGGCCCGGTGATTTCGGACAGGGTGTGGGAAAGCGGAACCATCGGTTGGCGCGGCTTGCGCGGGTTGCCGGCGTCCCGTTCCGCGTCGGTTACGGGCGGATGCACCTTCCAGTCGCGTGGTTTGTAGTTGTGTTCGAGCGTCATGGAGAATCTCCCCGGCTAGAAGAATACCGTCAGGTTCTTGGCCAGCAATACGTTCTGGTCAAGAATAATTTCCCGCCGCGCGTTTTTCCAGCGGCCATTTTCGCGTCGCAGCAGATCGGTTCGTTTGCCGACGAAGAAATAGGATTCGTATTCGACCCGGTTCTGATAGATCAGAAACCGGCTGCGCACGACAATTTCGCGCGCATCCTCGACCGCTGGGCGGATCTCGACGAGCTGGACATTGCTGACCATGTGGCAGACCCGGGACAAGGGTTCCTCGGCCCAGTGAACGCCGGTGTTGATCTGCGCGACGCGTTTGGACAAGGTCGCCTTGTCTTCTTCGAACCAGCTTATGTCCTCGCCTTCGCGGGTATTTTCGTGCGCCGCATGTTCGCCGAATTTCACGTTGCGGCGGATCGGCATGAAATAGACCAAATCGTCGGTAAACAGTTCCAGCCACTCGTCGAACCGGCGCTGGTCCAGAAGCTCGGCTTCCTCATAGAGAAATTCCTCGGCCTGATGCTTCAACTCGAAATAGGGCAGACCGCGCCCGTTCACGCCCGGTCCTCCGCGGCGTAAATCTGCGGCCAGTTCCGGTCCATCATGTAGCGCGACCAGCCGCGATAGAAGCCGCGCGCATTTTCCTCGGTGACCTGGGTGCTGACCAGGCCCGGCACCGGGTCGCCGCGGTGCGCCTTGTTCATCGATTGCTGGTAGTTGAAGGGATAGCGTTTGGCGATCGTGCCCATGGCGCCATTGGTCGCATAGTTCCAGTTCTCCATGTCGTCCTGTTCGGTCATGCCGGCCGGTCCGGAATAACGCATGTAATAGCGCCGCAGAAAGGTCTTGACCTCTGCCGGCGCATCCTTGTCGACCAGATAGAAGCGCCAGACCTCGGTCGTTGTCGGGCCGTGCGGATGCCAGACGCTGAACGAGCGTGGAATCCGCCCGTTGAACGACGTGTTGGGGAAAATCGTGCCGACAAAGGGCCGCATTCGCGCTTTTTCGCCAAGCCGCGCGAGCCGCTCTTGGTGGCAATGGCGGAAATAATCCTCGATGATATTCTGGTCGCCGAAGGACGGAATATAGGGTGAATCGGCCGGCTTCATGGCGCTGTGAATGCCATGTCCGCCGGGATAGCTGATCCATAGATGTTGCGCGTCGGCCAGCTCGTTATCGTGCCGGCCCTTGACCCCCTTGGCAGCGCTGGCACCCAGCCCCACCATGTCGACCGACTGGTGGCTCGGATTGTGATAGGTGTCGCCGCAGAAATTCTCCGCCGACAGTTTCCAGTTCGAGGGGATGATCCATTTCTGCACCCCGCCGAACAGCTCGGAACCGCCCTCGCGGCCATCGCGGCAATCGAGAACCAGATCGAGATGTTCCCTGACGTCGCCCAGATAACCAAGAAACGGCGGCGCGTCGCGGTCCCAGGTCGCCCAGATCGTGCCCTTGTAATTGGCCATCTGGGCGACCTCGATCAGCGACCATTGCGACTTGTCCATGCCTTCATACAGCGCTTTTTCCATCGGCACGCCGACCAGGGCGCCGTCGGTCGCATAGCTCCACGCGTGATAGGAGCAGGTGAAGTTGACCGTGTTGCCGGTGTCGTAAAGGCACACTTTCATGCCGCGATGGCGGCAGGAATTCAGCAGAACGTGAATTTTCTTTTGTCTGTCGCGGCACAGAATTACCGATTCCGCGCCCATCCTGGAAACAAAGAAATCGCCCGGATTGGGTATCTGGCTCTCATGGCCGATGAACAGCCAG
>PTKA01000007.1 GCA_002937525.1 Alphaproteobacteria bacterium MarineAlpha10_Bin3 | reverse complement strand
GCAAAATCCGCAAGCAGGTGAGCCTGCCGCTGGTGGCGGGCGCTCATGAATCGAGCCTTTGGTTAGAGAAAGAGATTGTGGGGCTGAAGAAAGAAAAACCGGACGGGAGCAACATGCGATGCCGCGATTGACCTGGCCGGTGAAATGGGGTGCGCGGGCCTTGACCACCGATATACCCGAACGGGTGCGCGCCGGAATCGAGCGCCAGCAGGACGCCAGCGAGCGGCTTATCGCCTGGACCTAGTTCGGCGTCATCGTCACGTTCGGCGTGCTTTATTCGCTGTCGCCCAAGACCTCCACGGTGGCGCCATGGATGACGCCGGTCGGTCTGGCGCTGATGACGTATTTCGTCTTCTCGGTCTTCCGGGTCTGGCTGTCCTACCGTGTCCGCTTGCCGGGATGGTTTTTGTCGCTGTCGGTCGGCGCCGATCTGGCCTTGCTGATGACGGTGATCTGGAGCTTCCATATTCAATACGATCAACCGGCGTCGTTCTATCTCAAGGCGCCGACGTTTTCGTATGTGTTTATTTTCATCGCGCTGCGGGCGTTGCGGTTCGAAGCGCGCTATGTCGCCCTGGCCGGGCTGGTGTCGGCCGGCGGCTGGATGCTGCTGGTCGCCTATGTGGTTTGGGGCGATGCCCAGGACAACATGATCACCCGCGACTATGTCGCCTATATGACCTCGAACACCGTGCTGTTGGGTGCCGAATTCGACAAGATCATTACCATCCTGGTGGTGACCGCGATCCTGTCGGTGGCGCAGATAAGGGCGCGGCGGCTGTTGGAACGCTCGGTGATCGAAGCCGCCGCGGCGCAGGGTCTGTCGCGGTTCTTCTCGCCGGAAATCGCCGCCAAAATCACCCATTCCGACCAGCGCATCCGCCCCGGTCAAGGCGAGGCCCGCGAGGCGGCGATCCTCAATGTCGATATCCGCGGTTTCACCGGGATGGCGAATGAAATGGACCCGACCGACCTGATCCGGCTGCTGTCCGAATATGAATCGCGCATGGTGACCGTGATCCAGGCCCATGGCGGCAATATCGACAAGTTTCTGGGCGATGGCATCCTGGCGACCTTCGGCGCGGCGCTGCCAAGCGAAACCTATGCCGCCGATGCGATGCGTACCATCGACGCCTTGCACGGCACCATCGCGGCCTGGGCGGCGGAACGCGTTGCAGCCGGACTGGCACCGGTTCCGATCGGCATGGCGGTGGTGACGGGACGCATCATATTCGGCGCCGTCGGCGACGAAACCAGGCTCGAATACACCGTCATCGGCGATCCGGTCAATCTTTGCGCCAAGCTGGAAAAACACAACCGGACGGCGCGCACCCACGCGCTGACGACCCGCCCTTCCTTCGATCTGGCATTGCAACAGGGCTATAGCGCGCCGGGCGGCCAAATTCACCGTGACGGCGTGACCATCGACGGCGTCGCACAGCCCCTGGATATCGTCGTTCTCGACCCGGTCTGATTTACTTATACGGGTCGGCGGCGTCGCGCAGGCCGTCGCCGAAGAACTGGAACGCCAGGACGATACAGATAACCGGGACGACCGGGTACATCAGCCAGGGATACAGCGCAACAACACTGATATTCTGCGCTTCGTTGAGCAGCACGCCCCAGCTTGTGATCGGCGGCCGCAAGCCAAGGCCAAGGAAACTGAGCGCCGTTTCGCCCAGGATCATGCTCGGGATCGACAAAGTCGCCGAGGCGATCAGATGGCTCATGAAGCTCGGCAACAGATGTTTGCCGATGATCCGGCTGGGCTTGGCGCCCATCAGTTCCGCCGCCGTGCAAAAATCCTCCTCGCGCAGCGCCAAAAGCTTGGAGCGCACCGCGCGCGCCAGCCCCGGCCAGTCGAGCATGCCGAGTATGACCGTGATGCCGGCGAACACCAGGATCGGACTCCAAGTGACCGGCAGGATGGCCGACAGCGCCATCCACAACGGCAGCGATGGAAACGACCGTATCACCTCGATTATCCGCTGGACGACGGCATCGATGAAGCCGCCGTAATACCCGGCCAGGCCCCCGATCGTCAGCCCCATGGTGAAGCTGATCGCAATACCGATCAGGCCGATGGTCAGCGAAATCCGGGCGCCATAGATGATCCGGCTCAACACATCACGGCCCAGCCGGTCGGTGCCAAGCAGGAATAACTGTCCGTCCTTGGCCGGGCAAAACAGGTGGAAACTGCCCGGAAACAGGCCCCAGAACAAATAAGAAGCACCCTTATAATCGTCGCCGACGCACAGGTAGCGGATCTTTTGTACGTCCGAGGTATCTTCGCTATAGGTCCATTGCAGGCGTTCGAGATTCAGGCTGGCCTTGATCCCATAGACGAACGGACCAACGAATTTGCCGTCGTCGAACAGATGCACCGATTGCGGCGGCGAATACAAATAGCGGGTGTTGCGGGCATGTAGATTGTAGGGTGCCAGGACTTCGCTGATGACGATCGAAAGATAGATCGCCGCCAGGAATATGCCGCTGATCACCGCCAGCCGGTGCCGCCGCAGCTTCCACCACATCAGCCGCCATTGCGACGCCATGTAGTAGCGTTCCTGTTCCGGCGTTAAGGTGACGGCTGATTCGGGGTTGAATTCGGCCTTGTTGACGTAATGTTCGATTGGCGCGTCGGTCATTTCGCGGCCCCTCCCCCGATGCGGATTCTCGGATCGAGCACCGCCAGCGCCAGATCGGAAATCAGCGTGCCGATCACGGTCAAGGTGGCCAGGAACATCAGGAACGATCCGGCCAGATACATATCCTGGCTTTGCAAGGCGTTCAGCAGCATCGGACCCGTCGTCGGCAAGGACAGCACGATCGACACGATCGCCGCGCCGGAGATCACTTCGGGCAGTAAATTGCCGATATCGGCGATGAAGGGGTTGAGCGCCATGCGCAACGGATATTTGATCAGCGCCTTGCCCGGCGGCAGGCCCTTGGCCTTGGCGGTGATGTAATATTGCTTGTGCAGTTCATCGAGCAGGTTGGCGCGCAGCCGCCGGATCATGCCAGCCGTGCCCGAGGTGCCGATCACCAGGACTGGCACCCATAGATGTTCCAGCACCGAGAGCATCTTATCGACCGACCAGGCCGCATCCATGTATTGCGGGTCCATCAGGCCGCCGATCGAGGTGCCGAAATAACTGAACGCCATCCATTGCAGGATCAGCGCCAGCAGGAAATTCGGCGTCGCCAGCCCGAGGAAGCCGAAAAAGGTCAGGGTGTAATCGCCCACGCTGTATTGCCGGACGGCGGAATAAACCCCAATCGGAAACGAGACCATCCAGGTGAACAAAATCGTGGTGAACGATACGATGAAACTGAGCCACAGCCGGTCGCCGACGACCTCCGATACGGGCCGGCTGAATTCGAACGAATAGCCGAAATCGCCCACCAGCAGCCCCGTCGCCCAGACGAAATACTGCTCGATCATCGGTTTGTCGAAGCCGTATTGCTGTTTGAGGAATTCCAGCTTGGCGGCATCGACCTTTTCGCCGCGGCTTTGCAGCTCATTCATATAGGTCGTGAAATAGTCGCCCGGCGGCAACTGAATGATGATGAAGACCAACGCGCTGATGACGATCAGCGTCGGGATCATGACCAGTATTCTGCGGACGATATAGTTGAACATGACCGTGCCTTTGCCTTATTTCGCCGCGGCTTCGGGCGCGAACCAGAAACTGTCCATGCCGTAGATGCCAAAATGCGCGCCCGGATCCCAGTTATAGATGCCCTTTACCGGCACGTTCCGCAAATTATTGCGGACCACGACCGGTTGCAGGACGCCCGATATCAGCCCGATCGTGAAAACCCGGTCGGCGTTGATCGCCAGCATTTCATGCCAGATATCGCGGCGTTGCGCGGTGCCGGTCGCCAGGCGCCATTTGGCGTTTAACGCGGCCAGGCGCTTGGGCATCGCCATGTCGATTGGCTGCCCCATGCGGCCATTGCTTTCGCGGTACTGGCCCCATTTGGACCATTGATATTGCACCTGTTCGGTGGGGGCGAGACCGCTGGGGTCCATATCCGCGGTGGGTACGCCGTTTTCCAGCCCGGAGGAGATCGCCATCAGCGTTTCGCCGGCGTAAATCCGGTTCCGCATGACCTCGCGCTGCGACGGTTTGGTGAGCATCTTCACGCCGACCTTGGCCCACTGGTCGGCGACAAGTTCGAGAATATCGGCCTCTTCGGTACTCTCACCAGTGGACTCGACGATGATTTCTATCGGACGGCCATCCGGTAACAGCCGAATTCCACTGTCATTGCGCTTGTCGAGGCCAAGCGAGTCCAGCAGCCGGTTGGCTTGGCTGGGGTCGTGTTTGGCCCAGGCCTTCTGATATTCTTTGCGGAACAGCGTGCTTTCCGGCAAGACCGTATTCTGCGCTTCGATCGCCAGGCCGTAATAGATCACCTGGTTCAACTCGAACCGGTCGACCGCCAAAGACAGCGCGCGGCGAAACCGCACCTCGCGCAGCAGCTTTCGCCAGACCGGATCGTTCACGTTGAGGTTCGGAAACAACGTCAGATGGGATCCCTTGGCGATGCGCCAGAGCCGGGCCTGGTAGCGGCTTTTCTTCTCGTTGGCCTTCAAAAACGTGAAATTGGCGAACCGCAGATACCGCGCCTGCAGATCGGATTGTCCGGTCCCGACCTGGGCCGGGATGATCTTGCCGCTGGCGATGCTGAATATCACCTGGTCGATATAGGGCAGTTGCAACCCGTTGCGGTCGATCTTGTAGTAATAGGGATTGCGCTTGAAGATGAAGCGTTCGGCCGGCCCCTCGGTGGTGTTCACCCAGGGCTGTAGCGTCGGCAGTTCGATATTCTTGTTCTTGTACTGGTGATCGTACTTGTTGTGCAGGGCGGCCCAGCTCCGCTGCCCCTTCTGCTTCGCCTTGGCGTTCAGTTTTTCGGTATCGTTATAGCGGGCGTGATATTTACGCAGGTAATGGGCCGGGCGGTAAATGTAAAACGGCCGCGCGCCGGCCAGCGCCGGCAGGAAGGCGGGGTTGGGCTTCGACCAGGCGTAGCGCAAAGTGGTCTTGTCGATGAAGGTGACGGTTGGCAGCTCGCCATCGACGCGAAGCAGGGCGGACGGACCGATCGGCGACAGCAGATCATTGTTGGCGACATCTTCCCAGTAGTAGCGGAAATCCTCGGTGGTGAAGGGCTGGCCGTCGGACCATTTATGGCCGGGCCGCAGATAGAAGGTGAAGATTTTGCCATCCTTCACCTCGATCCGTTCCAGGATGTCGGGAACCAGATTCAGGTTTCGGTCGAACTTGACCAACCGCGCATAGCCGTAGACGACCATCAAACGCACATCCTTGGACCGCGCCATGATCGTGTTCAGGGTGCCGCCATGGCGGCCGATGGACTGGCCGGGCTGGTCCATCGCCAGGACCACGGGGGTATCCGGCAGCCGTTGCGCCAATGGCGGCAGCTTGCCGCCCTCCACCAGCGGCGCCAGCGATGGCGGTTCGACCAGCATTTGTGCGCCGGCGGCGGCCGGCATCGCCAGCGCCAGCCCGATCGCCGCGAATTTAAGATAGCGTCGTTTCATTGCGTCCAGGCTCCTAAATCGGCGCCGGGCAGCGCCCGCACGAAATGGTTGGCGCTGATATTGCGCAGCGCCGGCCGCACATCGCCGTCCGTGGTAAAGGGGGCCGGCCAATCGGCGGGGGTCGATGCCCGGTCGCCCAGAATGGCGGAGAAATCCAGCGGCCGGTCCGGGTCCGGTTCCGGCACCGCGCGCAGAAGGGAGCGGGTGTAGGGGTGTACCGGATTGCCGAACAATCCGGCGCAGGGCGCGGATTCAACCAGCTGGCCATGGCACATCACCGCGATTGTGTCGGCGATGTAATCGACCACGGCCAGATTGTGCGAAATGAACAAATAGGTCAGTCCCAGCTCGCTTTGCAGATCCTTCAGCAGGTTGAGAACCTGCGCTTGCACCGAAACATCGAGGGCGGATACCGGCTCGTCGCAAATCAACAGATCGGGTTGCAGCGCCAGCGCCCGGGCGATGCCGATACGCTGGCGCTGGCCGCCGGAAAAGCTGTGCGGGTAGCGGTTCAAATGCTGGATATTCAGCCCGATGAGTTCCATCAATTCCCGGGCGCATTGGCGGCGGCTTTCGTCGTCGCCGATCTTGTGGATGACCAGCGGTTCGGTGATGATATCGAACACGGTCATGCGCGGATTCAGGGAACTGTACGGGTCCTGGAAAATAAACTGCATCTTTCGCCGGAAGGGATTGAGTTTTTCGGCGCTCAACCCCAAAATATCGACCGGCGTGCCATAATCGTTGAAGGTCACCGATCCGCTATCGGCGGAAATTGAACGCATCAGCATCTTGGCCACCGTCGTCTTGCCGCAGCCGCTTTCGCCGACCAGACCAAGACATTCGCCGCGCGCGATTTCAAAGCTGACATCGTCGACGGCGACGACCGGGTCATGTTTTGCGCCGCCGAACCAGCCGCTTTTGCGGATGGCGAATGCCTTGCGCAAGCCCTCGACCTTGAGTAGCGGCCCGGCGGCGTCCGCGTCCTCGGGCCAGGGCCGCTTGGCGGCGTGCAGAAAGCCACGCTTTGGCTTGATTGCGCGGATCGGCGTCAGCCGTTCGTCCGGCGCCATGTGGAAGCGCGGCACCGCGCGTTGCAGCGCCTTGAGGTAGGGGTGATGGGCGTCGCGGAAAATATGGTCCAGCGTGCCCGCTTCCATGACCTCGCCGTGATACATGATGACGACTTCGTCGGCCATGTTGGCGACGACGCCAAGGTCATGCGTGATCATCAGCACCGCCATGCCGAGTTCCGCCTGCAAGTCGGCGACCAGCTTCAGAATTTGCGCTTGTATGGTGACGTCCAGCGCGGTCGTCGGTTCGTCGGCGATCAGCAAAGCCGGCCGGCAGATCAGCGCCATGGCGATCATTGCGCGTTGCCGCAAACCGCCGGACAGCTCGAACGGGTAGGTGCGCAATACGCGCGCCGGGTCCGGGAACCCGACCAGCCGCAGCATTTCCCGGGTCAGTTCCTGGCCTTCGGGCTTGCTGCATGTACGGTGCAGATGAAGCGCTTCGCTGATCTGGTCGCCGACCGTGTGCAGCGGCGAGAGCGAGGTCATCGGTTCCTGAAAGATGATCGAGATGCGGTCGCCGCGAATTGCGCGCATGTCGGCGCCGCCGGCATTGAGCGCCGCGATATCGATGGTCTGGCCTGGCTTGGCGGGGTCGTTGAACAGGATGCGGCCGCGGCTGATTTCCGCCGCCTTGGGAAGGATGCCCATGATGGCCTGGGATACCACCGACTTTCCCGACCCGGATTCGCCGACAAGTGCGACCGTGGCGCCGGGTGCCACGCGAAAGGAAACATCCTTGACCGCTTCGATTTTGCCCTCGGGCAGCCTGAAACGGATTTGCAGGTTTTCGACCGACAGCAGATTACGGATCGTTGTCATTCCGCATCTTCCTCCGCGAAGGTTAAGGTTATGCCCATCATGGTAAGGTTTTCGACGGTCAATTCCGACATTTCCGCCCCATTGCGGAACGCCGCGTCCGCGATCTTGGCGACCAGTTGATCGAAGCCGTTCAGCGACGATTCCAGCTTCAGGCAACCCGCCGGGTCACAGACGATAAGCTGGATCCAGCCGTCGCCGCCGGTCCGGTTGCGCTGTGTGGAGAAATATTTCAACTCGACCTTGTTGATGCCGGACCACGGCATGGCGCGCCCAAACGGCCCGATGGTGACCAGGGCATCGGGCGTGGTTTCAATCCGCGTCATATGACGCAGGCCGGTGCGGACGCCAAAGCCGACGAACAACAGCAGCAAGCAGCCAAGAATCGTCGCGACGACCGGGCTTTCGGCGGCGAAATACAACGGCGTGCCCAGGAACACGGTGCCGATCGCTGCGCGCAGGTAATCGCCATACAGACTCGACGCGACGTAACGGTGGACCATGCTAGAAACCCGCCGCGATATTGGATGCCGAGCGCCATTCGACCGCGGGATGATCGCGGGTCGCCGCCAGCAGGTCTTCGATGAACCGCCAACCGCCGCAATCGTGATCGCGGTGATGGGTAAGGATGCCAAGCGGTTCCGGGGGCGTCGCGACCGGTCCGGCCGCAAGCTGGCCGATCAGGGGTTTCAGCGCCTGTCCGACGCCGGCGAATCCACGGCTTCCCCGCCAGTCGATAGGGTCGACATGACAGTTCATAATGTACCGTGCGGCCTCGGGTGGCCGCCGGCCAAAACAGGACACGCCGCGGTACCCGCGCGCCATCAGCGCCGCCGGCAGATCGTCCGCGATGCGGTTCCACGGCGGCACGAAGACCGGCAGGAAGCGGTCCGCGAACAGGTCTTCGAGCCGGGCCCGGCCGTCATCGATCTCCCGCAGCATCGCCGGCAAGGGCCGGTGCGGGCCGAATTCGGCCTTTTTCTGGGAAGCCGGCGCATGGTTGGCGTGCGCGAAACCGTGCTGCAAAACCGTGACATTGTCGACGCCTTCAAGATGCCGGGCGAGGGCGGCGGTCGCGCCCTGGGGAATGACCGCCAGCGCCAGCGCGCGCGATTGCGCGATGCGCAGTAGCCGGTCCAGCGCCGCGCCGGGCCGGGTCGCATCGTCGTCCCGCCACCAGAATTCGGCGGTCCGGCCCGATGCCGCGATTATGTCCAGCTCGGCGGTTAAACCCAACCAGGTTGCAGCGTTTTTGGCGGGAAAAACGGCAGGCATGGCGAGGTTATATAGCCGACTATTCAATTACCGGCCAGCCGCGAGTTCGGCGATGATTTTAGCACTTTGCGCGGCGCCGTTGAAATCGATCGCGGCCGGGTCGGGCGGTGGTGCTTGGTGCGCGCGCTCAATGGCCGCGGCCAGCGATTCGGGCGATAAATTTGCTTCCGGAACGACCTGAAAATAACCCCGTTCGGCCAAAATTTTCGCCCGGCGAGATTGCTCGGTTTCTCCGGCGGCGGCAAATGGAACAAGAACGGCGCGGGTTCGGGTCATCAGGAGGTCCATGACGGTGTTGTATCCAGCTTGGCTTATTGATACGGCGGCCGCACTTAAAATGTCGTTAAAATCGGCGTGGAATGTTTCGATTGTTACGCCGGGCGCCGCAACAAGCGCGATTCGCTCCGCATTCGGCAGATTGGGGCCGGTAAACAGGCGCCACGGCGCATCGGGCCGCCGTGTCAGCGGCCGGGCGGCGAGTGCAGTGCGCAATAGCGGCCCGCCAACCGCGCCGCCGCCGGCCGAAACGACGACTTCGTCGCCGCGCGCCGTGCGCCGCAACGGTGGCCCATTCGCGACATAGCCGGAATAGCGGATCAGGCCGGCGATCGCCGCTGCGCCGGCGAAGCTGTCGCCCAGGGTGGCGATATCGGGGTCGCCATGCACGATGACCGCGTCGAAGTAGTGATTGAGCGTCTCGACGATCCAGCGCGTGCGTTGGGGGTCGTCGCGTTCAACCAAAATATCGCGCACCGAGGCGGCGATGGCCGCGTGGCCCCTGGCGGCGTCGAGCAGGGGCAGCAATTCGAACCGGAACCGGCGGCGGCCGAACGGAAAACTCTCGATCAGAACAACATCGGGCGCAATGGCGTCGAAGGCGTCCAGCAGGGCGCGCCGCCGGCGGTCTTCCCAGGCCGCGTCGGTGGGCCGGCCGGCACCGTCCAGCAGCGTTGTGAAGGTCGCATCGGCGGTTCGCGCCGGCGGTAGCTGGATAAGTTCCGCGCCGCCCAGATCGTGAGCTATTTCATTGAACCCGCCGCTGACATAGCCGACCTTCAGCCCGCGTGATTGCATCGCCCGCGTGAGCGCCGCCGCGCGCGCCTGATGGCCGACGCCCAGCAGATGCTGGACATAAAACATAACGCGGGCGCGCCGCGTGACCGTCATGCCACCGTCAATGGCAGATTGAGCCGGTGCGGCGACGGCATGCCGTCGGGCGCAAGGGTGAATATATGGACGCAATCGTCGCGCAGTTTCAGCGGCGGCTTGTCGGTCATGTCCCACGATACCGCCAGCGCGTACAGCGCGCGGATGACCCCCTTGTGGCAGACCGCGACGGTGGCTTCGCCGTTTCGCGCCCGCGCCGCCAGCAGGGGGCGCAGCCGGGTCTGTACGTCGCGCGGGCTTTCGCCGCCCGGCGCGTGAAAATCCAGCCCCTTGGCTTCCCAGGCCTTCATCAGATCGCCCAGTTGCAGGCGAAGGTCCGGCAGCTTCATGCCTTCCCATTGCGCCCAATCCATTTCGATCAGGCGTGGATCGGCCGCCGGTTTTTGCCCGCTCAGGATAGTCGCGGTTTCCACCGCGCGGCAAAGCGGGCTCGAAATCCAGCTAAAACCGGATAATTCCCCCGGTGGCCGCCAGCTTTCGACCAGCGCGCGTCCGGCATCGCTCAACGGAATGTCGCTGCGGCCCTGTACGATCCCGGTCTCGTTCCACGAGGTCGGGCCATGGCGGATCACCGCGAATAAAGTCATGGTGCCGCCTTGGCGTCCTGCAGCACCCGGCCGATCAGCGCCGCCGCGGTGCCAATATCGTGTTGCAGTTTGGCTTTTTGCATTGCGGCTTGTCCCATGGCGCGGCGTTCATGCGGGTCAATGGCGAGCCTTTGGACCGCCGCCGCCAGCATTCTATCGTCGCCGGCCGGCGTCAAGAACCCGGTTTGCCCATCGGCGACGATCCGTGCCACGCCGGGCGACGCGCCGGCCACGACCGGAAGACCCGCCGCCTGCGCTTCCAGCAAGGCCATGCCGAAGGCTTCGCGCAAAGCCGGCCAGACGGCAAGGTCGGCGGCGGCGTGCAGCGCGTCGATCCCGGCCCGGTCGAGTGCGCCAAGATAGGTAATTCGCGATGCGCCAAGCGCGCGCGCGACATCGCCGCGCGCCGGACCGTCGCCAGCGACCAACCAGTGCAGCGCCAGTCCGGCCAGCCGGGGCATCGCCCGGCCAAGCAGCCGGTAGGAATCAAGCTTGTCGCCCGACCGCATCATCGCCGTCACCGCGATCCAGACATCGGTGGCCGCGATGCCATGGCGCGCCGACAGGTGCGCGCGGCTCTGCGCGCGGTGGGCGGCGGCGCGGCGCGGTTTTGCGGTATCGATGAACGGCGCCAGATCGACCAATATAT
>PTKA01000069.1 GCA_002937525.1 Alphaproteobacteria bacterium MarineAlpha10_Bin3 | reverse complement strand
TCCGCATGCTTCCCATGATAACGCCTTTTTGGCATTATCTGGGTCAGCCCCTAATTTAATTACGCGGCGCTGTCTGATTGCGACCCGTTATTACCCAGATGGAGAAAATCGGGACCGATTGGAGTCACGCGCGGCGATCCAACCGGTTCTTTTAAGATCAGACCGGCACCGGTTCGGCGGCGGCTTCGTCTTCGGACTGATTTTCCAAAGCCGCCGCCTGTTCGGCCGCACGGGTCAGTTCCTGGTCGCGCTCGGTGGCGACCTGGCGCATCTGGTTCATGAAGCTGCCGGTGCCGGCCGGAATCAGGCGGCCGACGATGACATTTTCCTTGAGCCCCTCCAGGTTGTCCACCTTGCCGCTGACCGCGGCTTCGGTAAGCACCCGGGTGGTTTCCTGGAACGACGCGGCCGAGATAAAGGACTTGGTTTGCAGCGACGCCTTGGTAATGCCCTGGAGCACCGGACTGCCCTTGGCCGGCTGTCCGCCCTCGGCCAGCACCTTGTCGTTGGCTTCCTCGAATTCCTCGCGGTCGATCTGCTCGCCGATCAGCATGATGGTGTCGCCGGAATCGGTGATTTCGATCTTCTGCAACATCTGGCGCACGATCACCTCGATATGCTTGTCGTTGATCTTGACGCCCTGCAAGCGGTAGACCTCCTGGATTTCATAGACCAGATAGGCGGCCAGCGCCTCGACGCCCATGACTTCGAGGATATCGTGCGGCACCGGATTGCCGTCGAGCAACGGATCGCCGCGCTGCACGTAGTCGCCTTCCTGCACCGTGATGTGCTTGCCCTTGGGCACCATATATTCCATCGCTTCGGCGTCGGGATCGTCCGGCCGGACGATAATGCGGCGCTTGGTCTTGTAATCCTTGCCGAATTCCACCCGGCCGTCGATACCGGTGATAACCGCGGAATCCTTCGGCTTGCGCGCCTCGAACAGTTCCGCCACGCGCGGCAGGCCGCCGGTGATATCGCGGGTTTTCGACGATTCCCTGGGAATCCGGGCGAGCACGTCGCCGGCATGTATTTTCGCGCCGCTTTCGACCGACAGGATCGCATCGACCGACATGAGGTAGCGCGCTTCCAGACCGTTGCGCAGGGTGATGACCTCGCCCTTGTCGTCGCGCAAGGTGATGCGGGGCCGCAAATCGGCGCTGCGCGGCTGATGCTTCCAGTCGATGACCACCTTGCTGGCGATGCCGGTCGCTTCATCGACGGTTTCGCGCATGGTGATGCCTTCCTGGATATCGACATAATTCGCGATGCCGGATTTTTCCGAGATGATCGGGATGGTGTAGGGATCCCAATCGGCGATCTTCTGGCCCTTGGTCACCGGGTCGCCATCATTGAGGGTCAACCGCGCGCCGTAGGGAACGCGGTGCCGCGCGCGCTCGCGGCCCTGTTCGTCGCTCAAGACAAGTTCGGTATTGCGCGACATGACGACCGGCCGGCCCTTCGAGTCGAAGACCAGATTGTCGTTGCTGATGGACAGCACGCCGTCGATGCTGGACTCGACCGACGATTGTTCGGCGCCACGCTGCGCCGCACCGCCGATATGGAAAGTGCGCATCGTCAGCTGGGTGCCGGGCTCGCCGATCGACTGGGCGGCGATAACGCCGACCGCTTCGCCGATATTGACTTCGGTGCCACGGGCCAGATCGCGGCCGTAGCAATTGCTGCACGCCCCGCCCTTGCTCTCGCAGGTCAGCACCGAACGCACCTTCACCGCATCGATTTGCGCGGCTTCGATTTCGATGACTTTTTCTTCGTCGATGAAGGCGCCGGCCTTAACGATGGCCTTGCCGGATTGCGGGTCGAGGATGTCTTCGGCGGCATATCGTCCAACGATCCGTTCGGCCAGCGGGTCGATAAGATCGCCACCTTCGATGATCGGGCGCATGGTGAGGCCCTGGGTCGTGCCGCAATCGATCTCGACGATGACGCAGTCCTGCGCCACATCGACCAGGCGGCGGGTCAGATAGCCCGAATTCGCCGTCTTCAGCGCGGTATCGGCCAATCCCTTGCGGGCACCGTGCGTCGAGTTGAAATATTCCAGAACCGTCAGCCCCTCCTTGAAATTGGAGATGATCGGGGTCTCGATGATTTCGCCCGACGGCTTGGCCATCAAGCCGCGCATGCCGGCAAGCTGCTTGATCTGGGCGGCCGAACCGCGGGCGCCGGAATGGGCCATCATATAGACCGAATTTTCCGGTTTGCCGGAAACCGGCCGGGAGATTTCCTTCATCATCTCCTCGGCCACCTGGTCGGTGCAATTCGACCAGACATCGACGACCTTGTTGTATTTTTCACCCTGGGTAATCAACCCGTCGAGATATTGCTGTTCGTATTCCTTGACCCGGTCATAGGCCGCAGCGATCAGGGTATCCTTCGCTTTGGGGACGACAAGATCGTCCTTGCCGAAGGACAATCCGGCCCGGCACGCCCAGCTGAAGCCGATCCCCATCATCCGGTCGCAGAAGATCACCGTCTCTTTCTGCCCGCAATTGCGATAGACGAGGTCGATGACGTCCTGCACTTCCTTCTTGGTCAGAACCCGGTTGATGTTATCGAAGGCGGTGCGGGGATGTTTGGGCAGAATCTCGCCAAGCAGCATCCGGCCCGGCGTGGTGACCACCCGTTTCTTGATCGGCTGGTCATTCTCGTCGAAGGTCTCGACGGTGGCCTGGATCTGGGTGTGCAGGGTGACCGCGCGGGCTTCCATGGCGTGATGAATTTCGCCGATCGTGCCGAATACCGGCAGCCGGTAGGCTTTGATCTTGCCCGCCTTCAGGCTCTTGAACACCTTCTTGGGATCGCTTTCATCGACGGTTTTGCCGACATCGGAGGCATCGCGCAAGGCGATGTCGCCGCGTTCCATCGCCGCCGTCAGCGCCGCCTGCGAATCGATGCTGGCCGGCGAGCCAACGTGATCCTTGCGTTCAAGCGACAGATAATAGAGGCCCAGAACGATATCCTGGCTCGGCACGATGATCGGCTTGCCATTGGCCGGCGAAAGGATGTTGTTGGTCGACATCATCAACACCCGCGCTTCAAGCTGCGCTTCCAGCGACAGCGGCACATGGACGGCCATCTGGTCGCCGTCGAAATCGGCGTTGAAGGCGGTGCAGACCAGCGGGTGAAGCTGAATCGCCTTGCCTTCGATCAGGATCGGCTCGAAGGCCTGGATGCCGAGCCGGTGCAACGTCGGCGCCCGGTTCAACAGGACCGGATGCTCGCGGATGACTTCTTCCAGAATGTCCCAGACTTCCGGGCGTTCCTTCTCGACCATCCGCTTGGCCGCCTTGATCGTCGATGCCAGACCATACAGTTCGAGTTTCGAATAAATGAACGGCTTGAACAGTTCCAGCGCCATCTTCTTGGGCAGTCCGCATTGATGCAGCAGCAGTTCCGGGCCGACGACGATGACCGAGCGGCCGGAATAATCGACGCGCTTGCCCAGCAGATTCTGCCGGAAGCGGCCCTGCTTGCCCTTCAGCATATCGGACAGTGATTTGAGCGGCCGCTTGTTGGCGCCGGTGATGACCCGGCCGCGCCGGCCGTTGTCGAACAGCGCATCGACCGACTCCTGCAACATGCGTTTTTCGTTGCGCACGATGATATCGGGCGCGCGCAGATCGATCAGCCGCTTCAGCCGGTTGTTGCGGTTGATGACCCGGCGGTACAGATCGTTCAGATCGGAGGTTGCGAACCGCCCGCCATCGAGCGGCACCAGCGGGCGCAGTTCGGGCGGAATCACCGGCACGACCTTCAGGACCATCCATTCCGGGCGGGTGTTGGAGGCGATGAACGCCTCGACCAGCTTCAGGCGCTTGACGAATTTCTTGCGCTTGGCTTCGGAATTGGTGTCCGCAAGATCCTGGCGCAGTTTCAGCAACTCCTGTTCAAGGTCGATCGCGGCCAGCATCTCGCGGATCGCCTCGGCGCCGATCTTGGCGGTGAAGTTCTCGCCGCCGAATTCGTCTTGCGCGGTAATATATTCTTCTTCCGACAGCAGCTGGCAGGGCTCCAGCGACGTCATGCCGGGCTCGACAACGACGTAATTCTCGAAATAAAGCACCCGTTCCAGCGCCTTCAGGGTCATGTCGAGCAGCAGGCCGATACGGCTGGGCAGCGACTTCATGAACCAGATATGGGCCACCGGCGAGGCCAGTTCGATATGCCCCATGCGTTCGCGGCGGACCTTCGACAGGGTGACCTCGACGCCGCATTTCTCGCAGATGATGCCGCGGTACTTCATGCGCTTGTACTTGCCGCACAGGCATTCGTAATCCTTGATCGGCCCGAAAATCCGGGCGCAGAACAGCCCGTCGCGTTCCGGCTTGAAGGTACGGTAGTTGATGGTTTCGGGCTTCTTGATCTCGCCGAACGACCAGGACCGGATTCGATCGGGACTGGCGATCGAAATCTGAATCTGATCGAAATTCTGCGGTCCGCTCGGCTGTCCGAATAGGTTCATCAACTCGTTCATCGAGTCACTCCCAGGTTAACGCGTTTCGTCGTCCATGCGGCTGGCGTGCAAGACGCCACCCGTCTGCTCGCTCTAGCTCTGCTTCAATTCGACATTGAGCCCGAGCGACCGCAATTCCTTCACCAGCACGTTGAAGGATTCCGGTATCCCGGCCTCGAAATTGTGATCGCCGCGCACGATCGATTCATACACTTTCGTGCGCCCGGACACGTCGTCCGATTTGACCGTCAGCATCTCCTGCAAGGTATAGGCGGCGCCATAGGCTTCCAGCGCCCAGACCTCCATCTCGCCGAACCGCTGGCCGCCGAACTGCGCCTTGCCGCCCAGCGGTTGCTGGGTAACCAGGCTGTAGGGGCCGATCGAACGGGCGTGAATCTTGTCATCGACCAGATGATGCAGCTTCAGCATGTAGATATAACCGACCGTCACCTTGCGGTCGAAGGTCTCGCCGGTGCGGCCGTCGATCAAAGTCACCTGACCCGACCCGTCCAGTCCAGCGCTGCTCAGCATGTCGAGGATGTCCTGCTCGCGCGCGCCATCGAAGACCGGCGTCGCGATCGGAATGCCCCGGGTGACGTAGCTCGCCAGTTCCAGGACCGCCGGCGCGTCCAACTCCTTGATATCGCCGGCGTACCGGTCGCCATAGGTCCGGTTTAGCGTCTCGATCAGCGCGTCCTGCTTGCCGCTGCGCCGCGCCGCATCGAGCGCGGTTTGAATCTGGCGCCCGAGCCCGGCGCAAGCCCAGCCCAGATGGGTTTCCAGAATCTGCCCGACATTCATGCGGCTCGGCACGCCAAGCGGGTTGAGTACGATATCGATCGGCGTGCCATCTTCCAGGCACGGCATGTCTTCGATCGGCACGATGCGGGAGATCACGCCCTTGTTGCCATGCCGGCCGGCCATTTTATCGCCCGGCTGGATCTTGCGCTTGGCGGCGACGAAGATCTTCACCATCTTCATCACGCCCGGCGGCAGGTCGTCGCCGCGTTGCAGCTTGTCGACCTTGTCGTCGAAACGGGCCTGGAATTTGGCGACGGCGTCGTTGAACTGTTTCTTCACGCCCTCGATTTCATCATTGACCTTGTCGTTTTTTACGACGATCTGCTGCCATTGTCCCAGCGTGAATTCGCCCAGCAGGTTTTCCGTCACCCGGCCGCCAATTTTGATCCCCTTGGGGCCGCCAACCACGGTGTGATTGAGCAGCAGGTTCTTCAGCCGGCCTTGGAACCAGCGTTCGAGGATATGCTTCTCGTCGTCCCGGTCCTTGGCCAGATGCTCGATCTCGGCCCGTTCATTGGCCATCGAGCGTTCGTCCTTATAGACGCCGCGGCGCGAGAAAACCCGGACCTCGACCACCGTGCCGGTGACCCCCGGCGGCACCCGCAGCGAGGTGTCGCGCACATCGGACGCCTTTTCGCCGAAGATCGCCCGCAGCAGTTTTTCCTCCGGCGTCATCGGCGATTCACCCTTGGGCGTCACCTTGCCGACCAGAATATCGCCCGACTGGACTTCGGCGCCAATATAGATGATGCCGGCCTCGTCGAGGTTCTTCAACGCCTCCTCGCCGACATTGGGAATATCGCGGGTGATTTCCTCCTGACCCAGCTTGGTATCGCGGGCGACGGCTTCGAATTCCTCGATATGGATCGAGGTGAGTTCGTCGTCGCGCACGATCCGCTCGGACAGCAGGATCGAATCCTCGAAGTTGTAACCATGCCACGGCATAAAGGCGACCAGCATGTTGCGCCCGAGCGCCAGCTCGCCAAGATGGGTCGAGGGGCCGTCGGCGATGATATCGTCGGCTTCGACCACGTCGCCGACCTTCACCAGCGGCCGCTGGGTAATGCAGGTGTTCTGGTTGGAACGCTGGAATTTCAACAAATTATAGATATCGACGCCCGGCGTCGCTTCGGTCGAGGAACTGCCTTCGATGGCGCTGACGACGATACGGGTCGCGTCCACCTGAACCACCGTGCCGCTGCGCCGGGCGATGATGGTCACGCCGGAATCGCGCGCGACCTGTTCTTCCATCCCGGTGCCCACCAGCGGCGCGTCGCTGCGGATCAGGGGGACCGCCTGACGCTGCATGTTGGACCCCATCAGGGCCCGGTTGGCGTCGTCGTTTTCAAGGAACGGAATCAACGCGGCGGCAACCGAAACGATCTGCTTGGGCGAGACATCCATCAGTTCGATGGCCTCGGGCCGGGACATGATGTAATCCCCCGCCGCCCGGCAACTGATTGTCTCGTCGACGAATTTGCTCTTCGAATCGAGCGCGGCATTGGCTTGCGCCACAATATAGCGTCCCTCGTCCATCGCCGACATATAGACGACCTCCTTGGACACGACGCCGTTTTCGACCTTGCGGTAGGGTGACTCGATGAAGCCGTATTTATTGAC
>PTKA01000068.1 GCA_002937525.1 Alphaproteobacteria bacterium MarineAlpha10_Bin3 | reverse complement strand
ATCGACCGGCCCCAGCGCCGTCAAGACGGTGGCCGCGACCGCCCAGCCGCGGGTCTGGGCGTCCTCGCCGGCCGAAGCCGGGCGGCGGTCGATATCGGTGAGCCGCGCCTGCCGCAGCCCCCGGCCGGGCGCCAGCAGGGATATGGCTTCGAGCAGATTGGTTTTGCCGGCGCCATTCGGGCCGGTCAGAACCACGGGCCTTGTGTCGCCATCGAACGAAGCTGCGTCATAGCAGCGGAAATTCGCCAGCCGCAGCCGGGTGACCGCAAGGCGGGCGCCGTTGACCGCCGGGGATGGCGCCGCCATGGCGAAGGCCGCCTCCCGCATGCCGGACACTGGCGTCCTAGACCCGCATCGGCATCAGCACATACAGGGCGCTGCTATCGGCGGTGTCGCGAACGATTGTCGGCGATGCGCCATCGGCCAGCAACATCTGTACCGTCTCGCCTTCGACCTGTTGGGCGATATCGAGCAGATATTTCGAGTTAAAGCCGATCTCGATCGGTTCCTTGTCGTAGGAAACTTCGATCTCCTCGCGCGCCGAACCGGCTTCGGGGCTGCTTGCCGAGAGGGTCAGATTGTTCGGCGAGATTTCCAGCTTGACCGAGCGTGAGCGTTCCGTCGAGATCGTGGCGACCCGGTCGACCGCGGCGGCGAATTGCCGGCAATCGATTTCCAGCAATTTGTCATTGCCGGTTGGAATGACCTTTTCGTAATCGGGGAAGGTTCCATCGATCAGTTTCGACGACAGAACGGTTTCGCCGAAGGCAAAGCGGATCTTGGTGTCGGACAGGGCGACGTCGATATCGCCATCGCACTCGTCGATCAGCTTGCGAAGTTCGTTGACGGTTTTGCGCGGGATGATGATGCCCGGCATCCCGGCCGCACCTTCGGGAAGCGGCGCTTCGACCCGCGCCAGCCGGTGCCCGTCGGTCGCCACCGCGCGCAGCACCGCAACGCCGTCCATTTCAGCCGCATGCATGTAGATGCCATTGAGGTAATAGCGTGTTTCCTCGGTTGAAATCGCGAATCGGGTCCGGTCGATCAACGTGCGCAGGGCGTTCGCCGGCATGGTGAAATTATGCGGCAGGTCGTCTTCGCGCATGGCCGGATAATCGGCCGTGGGCAGCGCCGCCAGAACGAATCTGGACCGCCCGGCGTTCAGGACCAGCTTGTCGTCCCCGGCTTCGAGTTCAATTTGCGCGCCTTCCGGCAGCTTGCGCACGATCTCGTACAGCGTATGCGCCGGCGCCGTGGTTTCGCCCGCCGCGAGAACGTCCGCCGGCGCCGCCTCGACAATGGCGATATCCATGTCGGTGGCGGTCAGTTTGACGCTGCCATCTTCCGCATGCAGAAGGACGTTGGCCAGGATCGGAATGGTGTTGCGGCGTTCGACGACGCTCTGGACATGGTTCAACGACCGCAGGAGCGCCGCCCGTTCAATGGTCAGTTTCATGGTTTCTCTTTGGTCAAAAACTCAAGGACTCCGCTGGATACCGGCCGCGCATGGCGGCCCACCGATAGGTGCGGAAAGGCCGACCGGTCAATCTGCGCCAATCGCCCCTGAATCTAGCATGACCCGCCGGCTTCCGCACTACTTATTGCGCCGGTCCGCGGCTTGCCGTCGGACTTTGGCGCTAACTTTCCAGCATCCGGCGCAGCAGTTCGACATCTTCGGAAAAGGCGCTGTCAAGTGCGCACAACTCGTTGATCTTGCGCACTGCGTACATGACGGTGGTGTGGTCGCGCCCGCCGAATTTCCGGCCGATTTCCGGCAAGGACCGCGTGGTGAGTTGCTTGGAGAGATACATCGCCACCTGGCGCGGCCGGGCGATGGCGCGCGCACGGCGGGCGGAGTGCATTTCGCCAAGCCGGATATTGTAATGCGCCGCCACCCGTTTCTGGATTTCCTCGATCGTGACCTTGCGGTCGTTGGCGCGCAATATATCGCGCAGGACCTCCTGGGTATTGTCGAGGGTGACCGGCCGGCCGACCAGCGTGGCGTAGGCGACCAGGCGGTTAAGCGCGCCTTCCAGCTCGCGCACGTTCGAGGTGATTTTGTGGGCGAGAAATTCGAGGACCTTTTGCGGGATGTCCAGATCGAGCCGTTCGGCCTTCGATTGCAGGATGCCGAGCCGCAATTCATAGATGGTCGGGTGGATGTCGGCGACCAGCCCCCAACCGAGCCGCGACTTCATCCGCTCTTCCATGCCTTCCAGATCGTTCGGCGATTTGTCGGCGGAAATGATGACCTGGCGGTTGTGATCGACCAGCGCGTTGAAGGTATGGAAGAATTCCTCCTGGGTATTGTCCTTGCCGCTGAAGAATTGCACGTCGTCGATCATTAGGACATCGACGGATCGGAATTGCTCCTTGAAGGCCATGGTGTCCTTGAAGCGCATCGCCCGGATGAACTGGTACATGAATTTTTCCGCCGAGAGATAGATGACCCGGCGCTCCGGCGTCGTTTCGCGGATATGCCAGGCGATCGCGTGCATCAAATGGGTCTTGCCCAGCCCGACGCCGCCATAAAGAAACAGCGGGTTGAAGGGGACCGCTTGTGCTTCCGCCACGCGCCGGGCGGCGGCAAAGGCCAGTTCGTTGGGCTTGCCGACGACGAAATTATCGAATCGGAAGCGCGGATCCAGCGGGGCGCCGATGTCGTCGTCCTTGCTCTGCGCGCGCGCTACGGCCGGCGCGTGGCCCAGCCCGGCGGCAATGTTTTCCGGTTCCGCCCCGGCATGGACAATTTCGAGCTGCTGGATTTTCGAGTTTTCCGCAGCGCACAGCTTCAACAGGCGCTCGCCATACTGGGCTTCGATCCAGTCGCGCATGAACCGCGTCGGCGCCAGGATGCGCACGGTTTGCGCGTCGGCCTGTTCGAAGGATGCCGGCTTCAGCCAGCTGCGATACGCGGCTTCGCCGAATTCCGCGCGCAATTGCGAGCGAATCCGGGCCCAGCGCGAGGATGGTTGGTTGGCCGAAGGCTTAATCGTGGTCACGTCTACGCCACCCCTTGAGCGATATTCGCATCGGCTAACCACCAGATGCGGCGGACAAAATGTCCTTTAGCATTCGACTCGGGTGGCCACGGACATTCGGACAAGACGACTCGAACGGGTCTTGAACTTTTTAAGACTTCAACAATCCAAATCAGGCGAATTATAAGGAGAACGCAGATCCCCCACAACGAAAGAAAAATTTCTTTCGATCTACAAAGAAAACCTATGTATCGGATTAAAAACAGAAGTAGTTATATGTCTGAATTCTGCTTTTTACCCCCGTTCGCGGTTTTAGTATTTTCGTCGCTTGATCTTATTGCCGCTTAACTTGATAGAAGCCGTGTCAAGATGACCACTGTACCCATAATCTACCGGTGCTTATTTCCTCACGCAACGAGAACCTACCGGGAACATGGAAAAAATCCCGGAAAATTTTTCCCGATTCCAGCTAAGCCGTTGAATCTGCGCGCGGTAAATAAATTGGTTTTTTTACGCTAAAACGACAGAGCCGCACCCATGGGATGCGGCTCAAATAAGGCTCGAATTGAAGCCCGGACTATAAGTTGTTGATTCGCTTCGTGAGACGCGAAATTTTGCGCGCGGCGGTGTTTTTGTGGAGGATGCCGTGCAACACGCTGCGGTGCATTTCGGGCATCGCGTTCTGCATTGCCGATTCGGCCATTTCCCGGTCGCCGCTTTCGATTGCTTCCTCGACCTTGCGAACGAAGGTTCGCACACGGCTGCGCCGCGCGCCGTTGACCAGGGTACGCCGGGCGGTTTGACGAATTCGTTTTTTGGCGGATTTATGGGTCGCCATTCTTTATCCTGACAATGATGGATTGAGTACAAGCCTGCGGCTTATATCGGCCGTTTCGCGCCGCGTCAACCATGATAAACGCCGTGGTCTCAACGGTTCTTGAAGGCCGGTTTGCGTTTTTCGATGAAGGCGTTCATGCCTTCCTTCTGATCTTGCGTGGCGAAGGTTGCGTGGAACATCCGCCGCTCGAAGCGAATCCCCTCCGCCAGGGTCGATTCGTATGCCCGGTTGACCGATTCCTTGGCCATCATGGCGATCGGCCGCGACATGCGGGCAATTTTCGCCGCCGTCTTGAGCGCGTCTTCCTGCAGCGCGTCGGCGGCGACGACGCGGCTGACCAGCCCGCACCGCTCGGCTTCGTCGGCATCCATCATGCGGCCGGTCAGGCACATGTCCATGGCCTTCGATTTGCCGACCAGCCGGGTCAGGCGCTGGGTGCCGCCGGCGCCGGGGATGGTGCCAAGGGTGATTTCGGGCTGGCCGAAGCGCGCCGTATCGGCGGCGATGATGAAGTCGCACATCATCGCCATCTCGCAGCCGCCGCCCAGCGCGTAGCCGGCGACGGCGGCGATGATCGGCTTGCGGCACGCCGCCACCCGCTCCCAGCCGACGGTGATGAAATCCGCGCTATAAGCGTCGGTATAGGATTTCCCGGCCATTTCGTTGATGTCGGCCCCGGCGGCGAACGCCTTGTCGGAGCCGGTCAGAACGATAGCACCAATGGCATCGTCCGCTTCCATCGCATCCAGGGCCGCGTCCAACTCCTCGATCAACGCCGCGCACAGCGCGTTCAACGCCGCCGGCCGGTTGAGCGTGATCAACCCGACCGCGCCGCGCGTCTCGACCAGAATATGTTCGTAAGCCATCGTTCCCGGTGCTCCTTCGTTGGTATCTTGGATTATCGCGGCGCCGGCGCCAGCCGGAAGTGGATGGTCAGCGCCGCCGCCGAATCCAGCATCTCGACCGTCAGGATTTCGCCGTCGCGCCGGAACGTCAATTCGCCGGTCCGCATCCAGCCCAGCTGCGGCAGCGCGCCTTGATAGTAACGCCGCACCGCGTCCCGGGTCACGGCGCCGGCGGCGTAGGCTTCCACGATGCGCCCGGCCGGCGTATCGAAGGCGACCGCGCTACCCGGATCGACCGCGATCCCCGGCATCACCGGGACATCCTCGAAGCCGGCCAGGAACGCCTCGCCGCGTCCCGGCGCCGCCGCCAGCATGAAACCCGCAATCGCGGCGATGATGATCGCAATCCGCATCCGGGCCAGCTATATCATCATCGTTGGTGGGTTGCACAAAAGAATGTCGAGCGCCCGCTCTGGGTTATCCGCTGCACGGTTCCAGCGCATCCGTCATAGCCGCAGGGCTCGCCTTCGCGGCCATAGGCCTGCCAGCGGTGCTGGAAATAGCCCAGGTCGCCGGACGCCTGCACATAGTCGCGCAAAGACGATCCGCCGGCGGCGATCGCCTCGTTCAGCACGGCGCGGATTTCCGTCACCAGCCGTTCGGCGCGCTTGCCCGGGATGGTCGATGCCTGGCGGCGCGGCGAAATGGCGGCGCGGTGCAGCGCTTCGCAGATATAGATATTGCCCAGCCCGGCGACGATCCGCTGATCGAGCAGGGCGGCCTTGATGGGCGTGCGCTTGCCGGCCAGGGCCGTGCCCAGAACTGCGGCGTTGAACGCGTTGCCAAGCGGTTCGGGACCCAGATTACGCAACAAGCGGTGCTCGTCCAGTATGGCGGCGCGGGTCAAATCCATCATGCCGAAGCGGCGCGGATCGCAATAGCGGATGATCTTGCCGCCATCCGTTTCGAAATCGACATGATCGTGGCGCCCCGGCGGCGGCGCGGTCGCCGCGTCCAGGATCGTCATCCGCCCGGACATGCCCAGATGGATCAGCAACACGGCGTCGTCATCGAGCAGGATCTGAATGAACTTGGCCCGGCGGTTGATCCGCACGATCGTCCGGCCGGTCAGCCGTTCGGCGAAGCGGTCCGGAAAAGGGAACCGCAAATCGGGCCGCCGCTGGATAACCCGCGTCAGCTTTCGGCCTTCGAGCGGGCCGCGCAGGCCCCGGCATACGGTTTCGACTTCGGGCAGTTCCGGCATGGATGGTTCCGTTGGTTTCGTGTCCGCCGTTCTAGCAAACCCAAGCCGGGTAGGCTATCGTCCCGCCGATGATGCAAGGCGATACAAACCGGGGCGGGGCGACCACGTCTTTTGGATTCCGCGATGTCGCCGCCGGCGAGAAATCGGCGCTGGTGCGCGGCGTATTCGATACCGTGGCGCGCCGCTACGATCTGATGAACGATCTGATGTCGGGCGGCGTGCACCGGTTGTGGAAATCGGCCCTGATCGACCAGTTGAAGCCGCGCGCCGGCATGCATTTGCTCGATGTCGCCGGCGGCACCGGGGATATCGCGCTGCGCTACCATGATGCCGGCGGCGGTCAGGTGACGGTATTGGACGTGAATGCGCAAATGCTGTCGGTCGGCCGGGACCGTGCGCTCGACCGGGGCGTGACATCGGGAATGCAATGGGTTGTCGGCGACGCCGAAACGCTGCCGCTGGCCGACGCGACGCTGGACGCCTATACGATTGCGTTCGGATTGCGCAATGTGACCGATATGGACCGGGCGCTTGGCGAAGCGCGCCGGGTGCTGAAGCCGGGCGGGTGTTTCTTGTGCCTGGAATTCAGCCGCGTGGTGCTGCCGCTCCTATCGGGTCTCTATGACCGCTATTCCTTTTCGGTCGTGCCGGCACTGGGCGCGCGGATCACCGGCGACGCGGACGCCTACCGCTATCTGGTCGAAAGCATCCGCCGGTTTCCCGACCAGGCGGCGCTGGCCGGCGCGATGCGGGCGGCGGGGCTGGACCGGGTGCGGGTGCGCAATCTGTCCGGCGGGGTCGTGGCGATTCACGCCGCCTGGCGCATCTAGAATCATGTTCGCCGCGATTACCCATCTTGCCAGATTTCTGCGCATTGCGCGCACGTTTGCCCGGCACGACGCGCTGTTCCTGCTTGAACGCAGCGGCGTTTCGCCGGTCATCGTCGCGATCGCGCGGGCGGTCTCGCGGCGCGCCGTGCCGGGCCGGCCGGGCGAAC
>PTKA01000067.1 GCA_002937525.1 Alphaproteobacteria bacterium MarineAlpha10_Bin3 | reverse complement strand
TACGTCGTCGCGAACCAGGCAGGTTCGCTCGGGATTTAATTTTAGTCCGTAAATACGTCGTCGCGAACCAGCCAGGTTCGCTCGGGATTTGCTTTAATACCCTTCGCGTTCCAGCCGCTTGCGCATCAGCTTCCGGTAGCGGCGCTTCGCTTCGGCTTTTTCACGTGCGCGGCGTTCCGAGGGCTTTTCATAGGCGCGCCGGAGTTTCATCTCCCGGAACACACCTTCGCGCTGCATTTTCTTCTTCAGCGCGCGCAGCGCCTGATCGACATTATTGTCGCGGACCACTACCTGTACGATGATCGGTCTCCTCAATTTCGTCGTCGGTATCAAAGAGCGCGGCTTATAACACAGCTATTTCATAAAGTGAAGGCCGCAACGCGCCGCAAATCCATCGATTAGCACCCCTGGCGCGGCTTTGACATTGTTGTTCGGCTGCGCATATTAGCGTTATGGCCATTCTTAAAATTGCCCGCATGGGGCACCCGGTTCTGAACCGTCCCGCCGATGCCGTCGCCGACCCGACCGCGCCGGAAATCGCCCGCCTGGTCAAGGATATGATGGACACGCTGGACGATGCGCAGGGCGCCGGGCTGGCGGCGCCGCAGGTCCATGTGCCGTTGCGCGTCGTGATCTTTTCTGCACCATACGAAGACGACTCTGCACCATACGAAGACGACGACGGCGCTTCGCAAGCCGTTCCGTTGACGGTACTGATCAACCCGGAGATCGAACTGCTTGGCGACCAGCGGAGCGAGGGGTGGGAGGCGTGCCTTTCGGTTCCCGGCCTGACCGGTCTGGTGGCGCGCTGGGAAACCATCCGCTATCGTGGCCTCGCTCTGGACGGCCAGACCATCGAGCGCCAGGCGACCGGTTTTCATGCCCGCGTCGTGCAACATGAGTGCGACCATTTGGACGGTATCGTGTATCCGATGCGCATGATTAATATGGCGCAACTGATGTTCTGCGAAGAGCGGCGCCACTATATCCGTTCCGGCGCGGCGGACGAGGAGGAAGAACCGTTGAGCGAGGACCCATGACCACTGCCAAAAGCGATGCCATCAAGGAAGCGATCCTGCTGGCGTCGTTGGCGCATATCCCGTTCGATGGCTGGGGTGAGGCGGCGTTGGCCCGTGGCGCCGACGATGCGGGATACGACAGCGCCACCGCGCGGCGTCTGTTCCCTGGCGGTGCGGCCGAAATGATCGCCCTTCATAGCCATTACGCCGACCGGCACATGCTTGAAGAACTGGCCGGCCTGGACCTGGACGCGATGAAAATCCGCGACCGGATCACGCTGGCGGTGCGCGTCCGGCTGCAACAAAACGCCCTGCATCGCGAGGCGGTCCGCCGCGCGATGGCGCGATTGGCGCTGCCGCACAATGCAATGTTGGCGACCCGGTTGCTGTACCGCACGGTCGACGCCATGTGGCATGCCGCCGGTGATACCGCGACCGACCATAACTTCTACACCAAGCGCGCCTTGCTGGCCGGCGTCTACGCCTCGACCGTGATGTGCTGGCTCAATGACGGCTCGCCGGATCTCGAAGTGACCTGGGCGTTTCTGGACCGCCGCATCGCCGAGGTGATGCGGGTTCCCAAGGCGATGGCCGGAATCGGCCGAATGCTGGGAAATTTACCCAATCCGTTGCGTTTGCTTCGCTTTCCCGGCGCACCGACATGATCGATTTTACCACCCATCCGGACCGCTACCGGCACTGGACGTTGAAGCTCGACGGTCCGGTCGCCGAATTGATTCTGGACGTCGATGAGGATGGCGGGCTGGCGCTGGGCTATGCGCTCAAGCTCAACTCCTACGATCTTGGCGTCGATATCGAACTATACGATGCGGTGCAGCGGTTGCGTTTCGAACATCCCGAAGTCGGCGCCGTGCTGCTGACCTCGGCCAAGGACCGGGTGTTTTGCGCCGGGGCGAATATCGCCATGCTGGGACTCTCCAGCCATGTCGAGAAGGTGAATTTTTGCAAGTTCACCAATGAAACCCGGCTTGGCATCGAGGACGCCAGCGAACATTCCGGTCAACGTTATATCGCCGTAATCGGCGGTACGGCGGCGGGCGGCGGGTATGAGCTGGCGCTCGCCGCCGATTACATCATCCTGGTCGATGATGGGTCGAGTGCGGTATCGCTGCCCGAAGTGCCGATGCTGGCGGTGCTGCCGGGCACCGGGGGATTGACGCGGGTGGTCGATAAACGCCGGGTACGGCGCGACCGGGCGGATTTCTTTTGCACCGTGACCGAAGGCGTGCGCGGCCAGCGGGCGCTCGACTGGAAGCTGGTGGATGAATTGGCGCCGCGCTCGGCGATGCGCACGACCGCAATGGCGCGGGCGCGGGAATTCGCCGCCACCGGCCGGCCGGAACCGGGCGCCGGCATCGTCTTGACGCCGCTGGCCCGTGAAATCGGCGATGGCGAAATTCGCTACGCAACCTTGCGCGTTACCCTGGACCGGGCCAATGGCGTGGCCAATTTTACCATCCGGGGGCCTAAGATCGCGCCGCCGGCCGACGCCGCTGGAATCCATGCGGCTGGCGCTGCATTCTGGCCGTTGGATCTGGTCCGCGCGCTGGACGATGCGATTCTGCATCTGCGTTCCAATGAAGCCCGGATCGGCACCTGGGTCTTTCGGACCCAGGGCGACAGCGCGCTGGTCGCGGCGTATGACGATCTGCTGACCGCCGAGGGTTCGAACTGGCTGGTGCGCGAAATTACCTTGTATCTGAAACGCACCTTGAAGCGGCTGGACGTGTCTTCGCGCAGCCTGCTGGCGATGATTGAACCCGGTTCGTGCTTCACCGGCACCTTGCTGGAACTGGCGCTGGCCGCCGACCGAAGCTATATGCTGGACGGCGTCCTGGAGGGCTCGAACCTGCCCGAGGCGACGATCCGGCCGACGGCGATGAATTTCGGGCCGCTGCCGATGGGCAATGGGCTGACCAGGATGGAAACCCGGCTGCTGGACGACGCCGCGGCCCTGGCGGCGGCGCGCGATGCGATTGGCGGGGATCTGGAAGCCGTGGACGCCGAAGCGCTGGGCTTCGTCACCTTCACCCCCGATGATATCGATTGGGAGGACGAAGTGCGTATCGCGATCGAGGAGCGCGCCAGTTTTTCACCGGATTCGCTGACCGGCATGGAGGCCAGCCTGCGGTTTCCGGGACCGGAAACCATGGAAACGAAGATATTCGGCCGGCTTACCGCGTGGCAGAACTGGATTTTCCAGCGGCCCAATGCGGTTGGCGAAGAAGGGGCGCTGAAACTGTTCGGGACCGGCAAGCAGGCGTCGTTCGACCGCAACCGGGTCTGAGGCGAGGATTGGGAGTCCGTGCGATGAACATCGACTACAACGAGACAATTCCGAACAATGTCGATCTTGCCGATGACCGCCGCCTGTTGCGGGCGCTGGAACGCTGGCAGCCGGCCTATCTGAAATGGTGGGAAGAGCTGGGCCCGGTGGAAAGCGGCAATCTGGATATCTATCTGCGCACTGCGATCAGCGTCGAGCGCGACGGCTGGGCGAATTACGGCCATGTCCGGATGCCGGAATACCGCTGGGGTATCTTTCTCGCCCCGCCGGAAGCGAACCGCGAGATCGGCTTTGGCATGCATAAAGGCGAGCCGGTCTGGCAGAGCGTGCCGGGCGAATACCGTTCGGAATTACGCCGGCTGATCGTCACCCAGGGCGATACCGAACCGGCTTCGGTTGAACAGCAACGCCATCTTGGCAAGACCTGCCCGTCGCTCTACGACCTGCGCAACCTGTTCCAGGTCAATGTCGAAGAGGGGCGGCATCTTTGGGCCATGGTCTATCTGCTGCATGCCCATTTTGGCCGCGATGGCCGCGAGGAAGCGGATCTGATGCTACTGCGCCACGCCGGCGACCCGGACCGGCCGCGTATCCTGGAGGCCTTCAACGAAAAGACCGACGACTGGCTGTCGTTCTTCATGTTCACTTATTTCCAGGACCGCGACGGCAAGTTTCAACTGGCGTCGCTGGCCGAATCCGGCTTCGACCCGCTGTCGCGGACCTGCCGGTTCATGCTGACCGAAGAAGCGCATCACATGTTCGTCGGCGAGACCGGCATATCGCGTATCATCGAGCGCAGTTGTGCGCTGATGCGCGAACACGATACCGATGATTTAAGTTCGGTCGGCGGTATCGGCCTGCCGATAATGCAGCGCTTCATGAATTTTCACTTCTCCATCTGTCTCGATCTGTTCGGGCAGGAAAAATCGACCAACGCCGCGAATTACTTCACCATGGGGCTGAAAGGGCGCTTCCAGGAAAGCCGCATCGACGACGACCACAAGCTGGACGGTGCGCTTTATAGCGTGCCGGCGGTGGAAAACGGTCGTATCGTCAGCCATGAGATCGCCGCGATTACCGCCAGCAATGAGCGGCTGCGCGAGGATTTCACCCTCGACAGCCAGCGCGGCGTCAACCGGTTCAACAAGATCGTCGCCGAACACCGCATTGATTTCGAGTTCACCTTGCCGCACGCCGCCTTCAACCGCGGCATCGGTGCTTTCGCCGCGATTAATGCCAGCCCGGCCGGTGAAATCATCGATGACGCCCAATGGAACCGCCGGCACGGCGAATGGTTGCCGACCGACGCCGACAAGGAATACGTCAATTCATTGATGACGCCCGTCATCGAGCCCGGCCGCATGGCGTCGTGGATCGCCCCGCCGCGCCGCGGCATCCACGGTCAGCCGCTCGATTACGACTATGTACGGTTCCACTGACCGGGGCGTCGAAGAAGGGTTAAACGCCCGGAACCAGCGAATCCCAGTAGCGTTGGTTCAATGCGCTGATGAAACCGTCATGGCCCAGTTCCAGGCACGCCTTGATATCGTCGCGGTCGCCGGTTCGGGCGCGGCGTTCGCAGTTCTGGAAGAACTTGGCCGCCGCCGTCATGCCGGGCCGGCTTGCACTGTCGGTGTCGCCAAACGTCTGACGCCATAAATCACCGGCCGGCTTGGTGCGGTCCAGGGTCAAGCGGGGCAGCGCGTTGATCATTTCGTTCATGACAAGTGCTGCCGCCAGATCCGGGCTGGACTTGCCGATGACGCCCTGCGGCGCGGCGCGGAAGGCGGTTATCGCGGTTTGATTTTCCGGGTCGGCGGCCATTGCCACCGGCGCCAGTGCTATGCGGCCCTCGAACGCCAGGGATGCGCCGGTGACGCCAAGCGCATCAAGGGCGGATCGAGGTATGGCGATCGTCACCGCCCAGGAACCGCGCGCGCTTTTGAATGTGGCAAGCGCGCCAATCGGAAAGCGGACTTCACTGCCGTCCTGGCGCGAAGCCTTCACTGCCGTCCTGGCGCGAAGCGACGATGGTAATCTGCTTCGGATTGACCGCCTCATAGGCTGTTCCCCAGGGTGGAATGTCCCGTTCCTCCTGTAGGCAGATTGCACTGACCTCGACCGAACAAACGCCGTCGGCGCAGTACAGCTTCTGGGTGCCGCTATCGGCTATCAGACCCAGCATCTGCGGTGCGGCTTGTAGGGTTGTCAGGGGGAGCGCAATAAGCGCTACGGCGGCGGCAAGCGTGATTCTGAACTGCATCGGGACTCTCCTTCAAAGGATGTCTCAGGGGCGATTCGAATGACCAATGATAGCATGCCGGCGTTGCGATGTCCCGACTCACAGCGCCAGTAAAATACCGGCCAATCCTGGGCCTGCGGCGGAAGGTCGCATCGATACTACTTGAATATTTTTTGCGATGCAGCATATAGCGTCCATACAGTTTTCGTTTGGAGAAGTATTATGTCTAATCAATCATCGGGGCACGGGTGTCTGTGGCCGATGTGGCCGCACTCTTCGGTCCCCAACCATGAATATTGCGGCAAAAGCCGCCACTCGGGCCAATCCTATTGCACCGAACATTATGAACGCTCGGTACGCACCAGCGAGGAACCGAAATCGGTCTTCGTTCCGCGCAGGCTTGCGGCGTAGTTTCAACGTCGCGCCGCTGAAGGCAATTCCAACCAGCCGGGAATTGCGCTAAACTTCCAATCCGCCAACGGGGCAATTGGAAAAGCGGCATTATGCGCGATCATAGCTTGAGCATCGACCGGTCGGTCGAACCGGCGCGAATCACCTACGCGCAGGTATTCAATGTTGCGGTGCCGTTTATCGACCGGCATCTGGCCGAAGGCCGGGGCGAAAAGATCGCCATTCGCGCCGCCGCCGGCGATGTGAGTTACGCCGGTCTGGCGCAAAATGTGAACCGCTGCGGTAATGTGTTTCGCAATCTCGGGCTGGAACCAGGCGACCGGGTGCTGATGATCGTCAAGGATTGCACTGAATTTTTCTACGCATTCTGGGGCGCGATCAAGGCTGGCTATGTGCCGGCTCCCCTGAACACAATGCTGCGGGCGCATGATTACGTCCACATGATCGAAAGCTCGGGCGCGACCGTCCTGGTCTATTCACCGGAATTCGCCGCCGAGGTCGAAGGCGCGCTGGCGCGGGCCAGCGCCCGGCCGGCCCATGTTTTGCGCACCGATGGGGAAGAAGACAGTTTGGCCGGGCGGATCGCCCAGGCGTCGGACGCTCTCGATCCCGTACCCGCGGCAGCCGGCGACGACTGCTTCTGGCTCTATTCGTCCGGGTCGACCGGCTTGCCGAAGGCGGCGGTGCACGCCCATCGCGACATGGTCGTCACCAGCCAGCATTACGGGGTCGATGTGCTGGGCGTGGGCGAAGACGACATCTGTTTTTCGGCGGCCAAGCTGTTCTTCGCCTATGGGCTGGGTAACGGGATGACGTTTCCGCTTTGGTGCGGCGGACAGGCGGTGCTGTTTCCCGACCGACCGACGCCGGACGCGATGTTCGAGATGATAGAACGCTACCGTCCGACCCTTTATTTCGGTGTGCCGACCCTGTATGCGGCCCAGCTTCAGGCGATG
>PTKA01000066.1 GCA_002937525.1 Alphaproteobacteria bacterium MarineAlpha10_Bin3 | reverse complement strand
CGCGCGCGAACCCGGCCAGCGCGCCGCGCGCCGCCAGTACCGCATCGGCGGTGCCGCGCTGGGCCGCCTGCACCGCCACCGCGTGCGGCACCGCCGCCGCCGCGACATCGTCCATGTCCGGGCCGACCACGACCGCGATGCGCGCCGCCTTCAGCGCGCCCGCCACATCCAGCACATGGCCAAGCAGCGGCCGCCCCGCCACCGCATGCAGCACCTTCGGCAGGGCCGACTTCATCCGCGACCCCCGGCCCGCCGCCAGCACCACGACCGCAACCTCGCTATCCTTCATTGCCGCTCCTGGCTAATCTATTGCCGGCAAATTGACATGTCAGACGGCAACCGCCAAGTAACGAAATGTTTCGCCTTGCTTCAACTCCGCGCGCCGGTAAAAAACATCGCCATGCCGTGGCGGTTGGCGGTGGAACGCGCTATAAGCGTGGCATGCCCGATCAAAGCGTCCATGAAGTATTCCAATCGCGGGAGAGCGTGAAATCCTCGTCCGACCGGGCGTTTGGATTCGTCTTCACGGCCGTGTTCGCCATTATCGGCCTGGCGCCGCTTGTCGGCGGCGGCGCGGTTCGCGGGTGGTCGCTCGCCATTGGCGCGCTGTTCGCGGCCTTATCGCTGCTGCGTCCGCGCACCCTGGCGCCGCTGAACCGGTTATGGACCCGTTTTGGTCTGCTGCTGCACCATATCGTCAATCCGGTTGTCATGGGAGTTATGTTCTTTTTGGTGGTGACGCCGATTGGTCTGATGATGCGCGCGCTGGGAAAGCGGCCCTTGAATATCGATCTGGACCCGGACGCGGAAAGTTACTGGATCGAACGCAAACCGCCGGGGCCGGCACCGGAGACGATGAAACAGCAATTCTAGCGGGGCGCTATGTTGTTTATTAAGGAATTCTGGGCCTTCATGCGGGTCCGCAAAAAATTCTGGTTGTTGCCGATCATGATCATGATGCTGCTGTTCGGCGGGCTCATCGTCTTGACGCAGGGCAGCGCCGTGGTGCCGTTCATCTATACGATATTCTGATCGGGCCATGCGGGTCCTCGGCATTTCCGCTTTCTATCACGACAGCGCCGCGGCGCTGATTGAGGACGGCCGGATTATCGCCGCCGCCCAGGAAGAACGCTTCACCCGCGTCAAACACGATTCGAACTACCCGGCGCACGCGATCGGCTATTGCCTGGACGCGGCCGGGATCGGGCTCGATGCGGTCGATTACGTCGCCTTCTACGACAAACCGTTCCTGAAATTCGAACGGCTGCTGGAAACCTATGTCGCCTTCGCGCCGCGCGGTTTCGCCAGCTTCTCCAAGGCGATTCCGGTATGGATCAAGGAGAAGCTGTTCCAGAAATCCATGCTGGTCGGTAAATTGAAGGATGCCGCGCCGGAATTCGACTGGGAGACGCGGCTTCTGTTCGCCGAACATCACCAGAGCCACGCGGCGAGCGCCTTTTTTCCGTCGCCCTTCGACGCCGCCGTGGTCTTGACCGTGGACGGCGTGGGTGAATGGGCCACCGCGTCGGTGGCCGAGGGCAGCGGCGGCAATCTGGTCATAACCCGCGAGATCCACTGGCCGCACTCGCTTGGACTGCTGTATTCGGCGTTTACCTATTACACCGGATTTCGCGTCAATTCCGGCGAATACAAGGTGATGGGCCTGGCGCCTTATGGCGCGCCGGTGTTCCACGACCGCATTCTCGACAATCTGATCGACCTCAAAGCCGACGGCTCGTTCCGCCTCAATCTGGATTACTTCGATTATTGCACCGGGCTACGCATGACCAATGCCCGGTTCGACGCGCTTTTCGATGGCCCGGCGCGTGGCCCGGACGAACTGCTGACGCAAAAACACATGGATCTTGCCGCGTCGATCCAGTCGGTGACCGAAGAAGTCATGCTGCGGATGACGCGCGCGCTTGGCGCGGAGTCGGGGAAGAAGAATCTCTGCCTTGCCGGCGGCGTGGCGCTGAATTGCGTGGCCAATGGAAAATTAATGCGCGACGGCGCGTTCGAAAATATCTGGGTCCAGCCGGCGGCCGGGGGCGCGCTGGGGGCGGCCTATCTCGCCTATCACCGGTTTCAGGACGGGCCGCGCGCATCGAACGGCACCGCCGATGCGATGGCCGGCAGCTATCTTGGGCCCGAATTCGCGCAAGCCGATATCGAATCCCGGCTGACCAATGCCGGGGCGCGCTACGCGGTTCTGGACCGAGACGCGCTTATCGCGGCGGTCGCCGACGCCTTGGCGGCGCAAAAAGCCGTGGGCTGGTTCCAGGGCCGGATGGAATTTGGCCCCCGCGCGCTCGGTGCCCGGTCGATTCTTGGCGATCCACGCGCGCCGGAAATGCAAAAGACCCTCAATCTGAAGGTCAAGTTCCGGGAAAGTTTCCGGCCCTTCGCGCCCTCGGTGCTGCGCGAGGATGTCGCCGACTGGTTCGATTTCGACGCCGACAGCCCCTATATGCCGATGGTCGCCGACGTCAAGGCGGAACGCCAGAAAGCGATGTCGGCGGATGAAAAGGCGCTGTTCGGGATCGACAAGCTGAACATCGCGCGCTCCGATATCCCCGCCGTGACCCATGTCGATTACTCGGCCCGCATCCAGACCGTGCATGCCGACACCAACCCGCGCTATCACGCCTTGATCAGCGCCTTCAAGACGCGCACCGGCTGCCCGGTCGTCGTCAATACCAGCTTCAACGTCCGCGGCGAACCGATCGTCTGCACGCCCGAAGATGCGTTCCGCTGCTTCATGGGCACCGAACTGGACGTCCTGGCGATCGGCAATTGCGTCCTGTTGAAAGCGGATCAGGACCCGGCGCTGAAGCTCGACTACAAGAACGCCTTCGAACTCGACTGACCGGCAACAATCATGACGGATTTCACTTCCGCCTTTCATGCCGCTTTTTCGATGGTCGTGACCCTGGACGCCGGCCTGATGGAGATCGTCGGCCTGTCCTTGCGGGTCAATTTCATCGCCGTCGGCGTCGGGTTTCCGGTCGGCGCGGCGGTGGCGATCCTGCGCTTTCCCGGCCGCCGCGCCCTCAGCGTCGTCATGAACGCCCTGATGGGTATGCCGCCGGTGGTGATCGGGCTGATCGTCTATCTGTTGCTGTCACGGGCCGGGCCGTTCGGCGTGCTTGGCCTGCTGTTCACGCCGACCGCCATGATCATCGCCCAATGTCTGCTGATTACGCCAATCGTGGCGGCGCTGACCCGCCAGACGATCGAGGATCTGTGGACCGAATACCGCGAGCAATTGCAGTCGCTGGGCGCCAATGCGTTTCAGACCGCGCGGACGTTGCTTTGGGAAGGCCGGTTCAGCCTGTCGACGGCGGTTCTGGCCGGGTTCGGCCGGGCCAGCGCCGAGGTCGGCGCGGTCATGATCGTCGGCGGCAACATCGACCATCTGACCCGCGTGATGACGACGGCGATCGCGCTGGAAGTCAGCAAGGGCGACCTTAGCCTGGCGCTCGGCCTTGGCATTGTCCTGATTGTCATTTCGTTATGCGTGAACGGCGCGACCTACATCCTGAACGATATCGCCAGGCGGCGGCACGAGGCGTCCAGCTTTTAGCGCTGCGGTCGCATTTGGGTGTTCCCCGGCTTTCGTTGAAGCACACGGCGATTTGTCGTATCGTCATGGCGTAGCGCATTGGCAATGGATGACGACATGGCCCCTATATTGGCGGCGACTGTGTTTTTGCTGGCGTCCTTGACGGTGCCGGCGATGGCGATCGAAGTCGGCTATGACTGCGCCGCAGGCAGCGACGAAGACATCGTGACGCCACAACAAACGCCGATCCCGGCGCCGGGCAGCTAGGCGCTTGATCGCCGGCATATGGCGGGTTAGGATGCGGTACGGACCTATTGATGGAGGTTTCGGTATGCGTAAAATTTTGATTACAACGATTGCGGCCTTTGCTGGGATCGCATTCGCCAGCGCCGCGCAGGCGGAAGGCGATTGTGGCTGGAGCAACATCGCATCGACGCCAAAACCGGTCGTGGTGGCGGATGGCAGCAAAACGCCGCAGCAGACCCCGATCGCCACTTCGACTAAAAAGGGCGGCTGACCACGAACCCCGGTTACGCAAAACGGTTTCGGGCGAGGGGGCAACTTCTCGCCCTTTCTTTTTGCACGGCGCAACAGATCATACCAAGGACCACAATTATGGGATACAGAGTTGCGGTTGTCGGCGCGACGGGCAATGTCGGCCGCGAGTTGCTGGTGACCCTGGCGGAACGGAAATTTCCCATCGACGAAATTATCGCGCTGGCGTCCGAACGCTCCGCCGGGCACCGGGTGTCGTTCGGCGAAGACGATGAACTCGACGTTCAGGATCTCGCCAAGTTCGACTTCAAGGGCGTTGATATCGTGCTGTCCTCGCCCGGCGCCAAGGTTTCGGCGGCCTTCGCGCCGCGCGCCGCCAAGGCCGGCGCCGTCGTCATCGACAACACCTCGCATTTCCGCATGGACCCGGACGTGCCGCTGGTCGTGCCGGAAGTGAATCGCCGCGCTATCGCCGATTACGGCCGGCGCAACATCATCGCCAATCCGAACTGTTCGACCATTCAGATGGTGGTGGCGCTGAAGCCGCTGCACGATCTGGCCAGCATCGAGCGGGTTGTCGTCGCCACCTATCAGTCGGTATCGGGATCGGGCCGGGCGGCAATGGATGAGTTGTTCAACCAGACCAAGGGAATCTTCGTCAACGACGCGGTTGAAAAGCAGCAATTCACCAAGCAGATCGCCTTCAACGCGATCCCGCAGATCGATGTCTTCATGGATGACGGCTCGACCAGGGAAGAATGGAAGATGGCGGCCGAGACCAAGAAAATTCTCGACCCCAAGATCAAGGTGACGGCGACCTGCGTGCGCGTGCCGGTCTTCATCGGCCACGCCGAGGCGGTCAATATCGCCTTCCGCAAGTCGATCTCGGCGGAACAGGCGCGCGCGGCGCTGATTGCCGCGCCGGGCATCATCGTCGTCGATCACCGCACCGATGAAGGGCTGGTGACGCCGGTGGAATGCGCCGGCGAGGACGCCGTCTATATCAGCCGTATCCGCGAAGATTTCACGGTCGAGAACGGGCTGAATATCTGGGTCGTGTCGGACAATCTGCGCAAGGGAGCCGCCTTGAACGCGGTCCAGATCGCCGAGGCGCTGATCGAGGGCTATCTGGACAAGGCCGCCTGACCGGGCGGCGGCGCGTCATCCACGCTCATGCCCGCAATGGCGCAAAACGGCACGGTAGATCGCGGCACAGCACTGCGCATGGCGATCGACCGCCAGCGCGCCGGCGACCGGGCGGGCGCTATCGATATTTATCAGCGCATCCTCGCCGCCGATCCGGATTTCGCCGCTGCATGGATCAATCTCGGCGTGGCCTTGCGCGCCGAGGGCCGGTATGCCGCCAGCGTGGCGTGCCTGCGGCGCGGCGTGGCGCTGCACCCCGATGACGCCGCTTCCTTGTCCAATCTTGGCAACGCCTTGCGCTCCACCGGCCACCTGGAGGCCGCCGCCAGCGTGCATGAGCAGGCCATCGCCCTGGACCCGGCCACCGGTTCGTACATCTATAATTACGCCCTGGTGCAGCGCGATCAGGGAAAGTTCGGCGCCGCGTTGGAGAATTTCGACGCGGCCCAGGCGAAGAGCTATGCCAGCCCGGAGCTGAATTGGGACCGGGCGCTGGCTCTGTTGCTGCAAGGCGATCTGGCGCGCGGATTCACGGAGTATGAATGGCGCTGGAAAATTCCCGACGCCAAACCGCGCGGCATCGCAACGCCGGTCTGGAACGGCGAGGAATTGCGCGCCAAGACCTTGCTGGTCTACGCCGAACAGGGCTTTGGCGACACCATCCAGTTCGCCCGCTACCTGCCCTTGATCGCGCCGCGCGCCGCACGCATCGTCTTTGAATGTCAGGCACCGCTGCGGCGCCTGTTCCAGAGCAGTGCTTTGGGTGACACTGTGCGCGTGTTCGCCCGCGACGACAACGGATCCCTACCCGACCACGATGTGCAATCCGCCTTGCTCTCGTTGCCGCGTCTGGCAGATGCCGGTTCGGTCCCGGCAACGACGCCTTATCTGTCGCCGCCGGGCGATGCCGGCGCCCCGGCGCTTCGCGGCGGTGGGATTCATGTCGGCATCGCCTGGGCCGGCAAGCCGACCCACCGCAACGACCGCAACCGCTCGATGCCGCTGGCCACGCTGGCACCCTTGTTCGACGTGCCGGGCGCGACCTTTCACAGCCTGCAATTCGGCGATCCGGCCAAGGCCATCCAGGCCCAGGGTTTCACCGCCCTGGTGCGCGACCACCGCGGTGCAATCGGGGACTTTGCCGACAGCGCCGCCCTGGTCGCCGGGCTCGATCTGGTGATTGGCGTCGATACCGCGCTGGTCCATCTGGCCGGCGCGCTTGGCCGCCCGGTCTGGACTTTGCTGCCTTTTGTTCCCGACTGGCGCTGGCAAACCGGCCGCGAGGATTCACCCTGGTATCCCTCGATGCGGTTGTCCCGCCAGACCGGGCCGGGCCGCTGGAAGGACGTGATCGAGCGGGTCAGGACCGCGCTGGAAAAATTTGCGGCGGATTGATTGCGGCGTCCAGCGCGGCAATAAGCATCAGTTCATCGGCGCCGGTTCCGGCGGTGGCTTCGAGCACCGCATGGACCCCCGATACGGCGCGCGACAGCGCGTTGGCGGCATCGCCGCATTCGAGATAATGTCCCAGAAACAGGGCCGAGAAGATATCCCCCGCACCCTGGGCCGGCGCATCGATGGCCGGCGTATCGGTTTGCCAGACGCCGTCCGCCGTCGCCGCCAGGGTGGCGATCGACGCGCCGGTCCGGATGCCGGTTATGACCACGATCCGGGGACCCATTGCCAACAGGCGGCGCGCCGCGCCGGCGGCGTCGGCGGGCGATCCGATCGTGACGCCGGACAGCAAACCGGCTTCGAAGGCG
>PTKA01000065.1 GCA_002937525.1 Alphaproteobacteria bacterium MarineAlpha10_Bin3 | reverse complement strand
TCAGGTGACCGCCGATCACCCAACCTCCGAAGCCATGAAGAGGTTGAAATAGAGCACAATACTCGTCAGCACGGCCAGGAATACTGGCGCGCCGATGAGGACGACGACCGCCTTGCGGCGCCACCGCACCGCGGATTTGCGCGGTTTGGCCGACCGTTCCTCCGGGCTTTTGACGTCGCCCGTACTGGGTTCGTTCACGAGGGCAACCCTCCCCAATCCGTGAACCGATCATACCACTTAGAGACGATTTGTCAGGATAAAGCGATGCGCCGCAGCTTGCCACGCACCGTGGCCGGAACTAACGTTGCCACCATGACCGCCAACGGCCCCCTTGAATTGCACACAAGTTTCGTTCTGCCGGAGTGGATCGACTACAACGGCCATATGAACGTGGCCTATTATGTTTTGGCCTTCGACCACGCGACCGACGCATTCCTGGATTATGTCGGTCTGGATCAAACCTATAAGAAGGACGCCAATTGCACGACCTTCGTGGTCGAAATGAATGTCTGTTACAAGGGCGAGGTGCTGGAAGGCGACGAATTGCGGTTCACGACGCAGGTGCTTAATTCAGACGAAAAGCGACTGCATTATTTCCACCGCATGTATCACGCGCAAAAAGGCTATCTTGCCGCGACGAACGAGATCATGACCGTGCATATCAGTCTGGCGACCCGGCGCGTCGCGCCGATGCGCGACGATATCCTAAAGCGGGTCGAGACGGTTCGCGACCGGCACAAAATACTACCTTTACCAGAGCAAGCGGGTCGATTGATCGCCATTCAATCGAATGTCTGACGAATTTGCAGCCATAGTCCGCGAATAACCGATTTTGTGCTTGAAGGACTTGTTCAGTCTGATAGCTTCCCGCCCCGCGCCAACCACCATTTTAGATATTTGCGGTTTTAACGATGGATTACATGGACGGTCGGGAGCAGGCAACGGCGTACGCCGAAGCCGCACTGGAAAACATGGCGCGCCACGGCGTGCCGCGGACGCCTTCGAATTTCGAGGTGTGGTACACCCATGCGAGCGGTCGGGACATCGATCTGAGCAAGGCGCTCGATATTCTCGTCAGCAACGATCAGCCCTTCACCGACGAGCAGAACACCGATATCTACCAGCGCTATTTCAATTTAGCCGATACCTCCGCCGCCGTTTACGCCACGGCGCAGGAATACGAAAATTCGATGGACACGGTGCTGGATCTACTCGCCCAGGCGAACAACGACGTGGAATATTATGGCAAGGCGTTGGAAGAAAATCTTGGCAGCATGGGCAGTGCGAAAGATTTCAAGGTGCTGCGCCGCGCGCTCGAAACATTGGTTTCCGACACCAAGGAAATGGCCGCGCAGAACTCGCTGTTGAAGAATCGATTGCAGGTTTCGACGACCGAAATTAAATCCTTGCGGACAAACATGGAAGACCTCCAGAAAGAGGTGATGACCGATGCGCTGACCGGTATCGCCAACCGCAAGCATTTCGATATATTGCTCCGGCAGATGGCGGCGCAGGCGATGGAAGATGGCGACGATCTTTGCGTCGCGTTCGGCGACATCGACCATTTCAAGAATTTCAACGACAATTTCGGCCATCAGATTGGCGATCAGGTGCTGAAGCTGGTCGGCATGATCCTGACGGAGCTATCCGAAGGGGGCACCATGCCGGCCCGTTACGGCGGTGAGGAGTTCGCCATAATTTTGCCTGGAATCGGCCTCGACGAGGCCACGGAGGTCGCCGAAAAAATTCGAACCACGGTCGCCTCTAAGCGCATACGCAAGGTATCGACGGGCGATGATTTCGGCACCATAACGATGTCCATCGGCGTCACCCAGTTCCGGTCCGGCGAACCGCTGGGCGATTTGATCCACCGCGCCGATCTGGGCCTCTATCACGCCAAGCATAGCGGCCGCAATTGCGTCGTGACGGAGCGCGAGTTGGATCAGGCGGCGCTGGAAACGTAGCCCTGGCGCGGTTGCGTAAAATCAAACGTCAGGCCGCAGCATTTCGAAAACGCTGTCCACCGCGCTGTAATCCATATAGCCGTGCCGCGCCAGCGGGTGATACGCCGCCGTGTCGATCATCCCGTCCCTGATGATCGCATCGTCGATATGAATGCCGACGACTTCGCCGATGACGATATTGTTTTCGGTTTTCGGGCTGGTGCTGGGCAGGCTGATCCGGGTCAGAAACCGGCATTCCAGACTGGCCGGCGCTTCCTTGACGCGCGGCACATTGACATGGGTTGACGGCGTGGCGGTGACCCCGGCAAGCGCGAATTCGTCCACTTCCGGCCCGACTTCGGCGGAACTGGCGTTCATCGCCTCGCGCAGCGCCCAGTTCGACAGATTGACGACGAATTCATTGGTTTGCTGAATATTGCGCAGCGTATCCTTGCCATGCCCGGTCGGGCGTAGCCCGTTCGGGGCGAAAACGATCATCGGCGGATTGTCCGAGATCGCATTGAAAAAGCTGAACGGCGCCAGATTTGGCACGCCGTCAAGATCGACCGAACTGACCCATGCGATCGGCCGTGGCGCGATTAGCGCCTTGAAGGGGTTGTGCTTTAGATTGTGTTTCTTGGGGTCGTCATAGAACATATCGGTTCGGCTCCTGTTGCGGCTTGCAGGGGTATTAGCCCGGTGCGCGTGAATTTGGCAAGCGATGGCCGCGCGGGGTACCTATGATGCCGGCGGCGTAAAAGCGGACATCGAGAAAGGAACAAGGATGGATCTTGGTCTCAAGGGCAAAAAGGCGATTGTCACCGGCGGCACGCGGGGCATCGGTTTGAAGATCGCGCAAACCCTGGCCGGCGAAGGATGCGATATTGCGATCTGCGCGCGCGATGGCGCGATGGTGGAACAGACGGTGGCGTCGCTCGGCGCCTGCGGCGTTGCGGCCCATGGCGGCGCGCTCGACGTGACCGACAGCACGGCCACGCGCAGCTGGATTGAAGCGTCGGCGGGCCAGCTTGGCGGGCTGGACATACTGGTCGCCAATGTCAGCGCGCTGGCCGGAACGCCCGACGAGGACGCCTGGCGGCGCGGCCTGGAAACCGACATCCTGGGCACGGTGCGGGTGGTCGAGGCGGCGCTGCCGTTCCTGGAGAAATCGTCGGCCGCGTCGATCGTCGCCATCGCCAGCACCGCGGCGCTGGAAAGCTTCATGGGCGTGCGTGCCTATAACGGCATCAAGGCCGCCTTGATTGCTTATATGTCCGGTCTCAGCAGCGCCCTGGCGCCCCAAGGCATCCGCGCCAATACAATATCGCCGGGCACGATCTTCTTCGAAGGCGGCGTGTGGGATAAACGCCGCGCCGATGCGCCCGACGCCTATGCCGCCGCCCTTGACCATAACCCAATGGGCCGGATGGGCACGCCCGAAGACGTCGCCAACGCGGTCGCCTTTATCGCCAGCCCGGCCGCCGGCTTCATCACCGGCACCAACCTTGTTGTCGATGGCGCCTTTACCCGGCGGATACAGTTCTAAAGTTAAGGGGAGCTTGCGATGAAAGCATCGTTTATCAATGAATTCGGTGGACCAGAAACGCTGCAATTCGGCGATAGGCTGGACCCCGTTGCCGGGCCGGGCGAGATCGTCGTCGATATTCATGCGGCCAGCGTCAATGGCGCGGACTGGAAGGTGCGCAGCGGGCGCAGCGGTCCGGTTTCGGGCTTCCCCTACATCTTGGGGCGGGATTTTTCCGGCATCGTCAGCGGTCTTGGCGAAGGGGTCGAAGATTTCACCATCGGCGACGCGGTTTTCGCGGTCTGCGGCGTCGGGCAGGAAGGCGCCTATGCGCAAAAGATCGCTATCGACGCGTCGATCGTGGCCAAAAAGCCGCAATCTTTATCGCATGTCGAGGCCGCGTCGCTGGCGCTTGCCGGGCTGACCGCGCTGGTCAGCATCGAGGATACGCTGCGATTGCAAGCCGGCGAGACGATCCTCATTCAAGGCGGCGCGGGGGGTGTTGCCGCCTTCGCCATCGAACTCGCCAAGCATATCGGCGCCCGGGTAATCACCACCGCCAGCGCCGCCAATCACGATTACCTGCGCCGCCTCGGCGCCGACCAGATCATCGATTACAACGCGCAGGATTTCACCCAGGCCGTATCGCGTTGCGACGCCGTGTTCGACACCGTTGGCGGCGACGTGGCCGCACGGTCGTTTGGCGTCTTGAAGCCCGGCGGGCGCGCCGCGTTCATCGCTTCGGGCGGTGTCGCGCCGGCATCGCCGCGCGGCGACGTGCAATCCCTTCGGCCCAAGGTCGGCCGCAGCCGCGCCCATCTTGCCCGCATCGCCGAATTGATCGAGGCCGGTGCCGTCCATACACCCGAAATCACCACCTGGAAACTGTCCGAGGCCGCCGCCGCCCACCGCATCAGCGAAGCGCGCCATCTGCGCGGGAAACTGGTGTTTACGGTGCGCTAGGGAAACACCTAACAAGGGTGCTGAGCCCTTGCCACATGAAAGGATGCGGACATGACCATTGAACACGAAATATTCATGGCGCTGGCGTTGGCCGAAGCGCGGGCCGCGGCGGCGCAAGGGAATACGCCGGTGGGGTCGGTAATCGTGCGCGATGGCGCGGTGATCGGCATCGGGCGCAACCGGGTAAACTCGCAATGCGACCCGACGGCCCATGCCGAGGTCGATGCGATCCGCGACGCCTGCCGCAAGGCCGGCGTGTCCGATCTGGCCGGCGCGGTCTGCTATACGACGATGGAGCCATGCCCGATGTGCTGCTGGGCCATCGAGGCGGCGGGCTGCGCCGGGCTGGTGATGGGGGCGCGGCATGGCGACTTCAGCGGGTCCGGCGTGCGGGATTACAAGAACTACAGCGTTGAAGCGATGATCGCGTCGACTGGTGCTAGCTACACGGTCGTGACCGGCGTCGAACACGAAACCTGCCGCCGCGAACGCCAGGCGTGGCTTGACGCAAACAAGTAAGGAACCCTTCGATGGCCAGCCAGGCGTTGCAAGATTTGATCGCCGCCAAGCGCGCGAACCCCTATAGCGCCGACAAGACCCTCGCCGAGTTGCGGGCCGAGGCGGACTCGCGCGCCGCGACGCCGCTGCCCGATGGGACGGCGCATGTGGTGGCCGATGCCAGTGGCGTGCCGGGCGAATGGGTCGATGCGCCCGGTGTGGCGACCGACCGGGTGTTTTTGTTCCTGCATGGCAGCGGTTACTATCGCGGTTCGTCGGCCGCCTCGCGGGTAACCTTGGCGCGGATTGCGGCGGCTTGCAAGGCCCGGGTGTTCTCGGTCGATTACCGGCTGGCGCCCGAACATCCGTTTCCGGCCGCGGTCGATGACGCCCATAGCGCCTATCGCTGGTTGCCGGATCGGGGCATTGCGGCTGGCCGCATTGCCGTTGGCGGCATCTCGGCCGGCGGCGGCCTGACCTTGGCGCTGCTGCTCAAGCTGAAGCAAATCGGCGCGCCCTTGCCCGCCGCCGCGATCCCGATGAGCGCCTGGACGGACCTTACCCAGAGCGGCGATACCATGGTCAGCAAGGCCGAAATCGATCCCTCGATCGGCAAAGCCGATCTCGACCGCATGGCCGGTTATTACCTGGCCGGCGCCGACCCGCGAACGCCGCTGGCCTCGCCGCTCTATGGCGCGCTGGACGGGTTGCCGCCGCTGCTGATTCAGGTCGGCACGGCGGAAACCCTGCTCGACGACAGCCGCCGTTTCGCCGAACGCGCGCGCGCCGCCGGGGTCGATGTCACCTATGAGGCCTGGGAAGACATGATCCACGGCTGGCACGGCAATAGCGACGTCCTGCCCGAAGCCCTGGACGCCATCGCCGCGATCGGCGCGTTTTTCCAGCGCAAGGTCGCCGCGTGAGCGATTTTCAGACCGCCCTGGCGAACTGCCTGACCGACGCGCAATTCGACTGGCTGCCCAATTTTCAGCGCGGCAAGGTGCGGGATTCCTACGATCTGCCGGACGGGCGGCGGGTGATGATCGCGACCGACCGGCAATCGGCCTTCGACAAGGTTCTGGCAGCCGTGCCCCATAAGGGTCAGGTGCTGAACCAGACGGCCCGGTTCTGGTTCGAACAGACCGCCGATCTCTGCCCCAACCATGTGCTGGAATATCCCGACCCGAACGTCATCATCGGCCGGCAACTGACCATGCTGCCGGTCGAAATGGTGGTGCGCTCGTATCTTACCGGATCGACCAGCACCTCTATCTGGACGATGTATGAACGCGGAAAGCGGGTGCTTTATGGCCATGAATTTCCCGACGGCCTGGTCAAGAACCAGCGCCTGCCCGCAACGATCCTCACGCCGACGACCAAAGGAAGCGCGCACGATGTGCCGACCGATGCCGCGGCACTGGTGGCAAGCGGCGCCTTGACGCAAGCGCAATGGGATGAGCTGGCGCGAAGAAGCCTTGCAATCTTCGCCCGCGGCCAGGAAATCGCCGCCCGCCACGGCCTTATCCTGGTCGATACCAAATATGAATTCGGGCTCGATCGCGACGGCGTCATCAACCTTGGCGACGAAGTCCATACACCGGATTCAAGCCGCTACTGGCTGGCCGACAGCTACCCGGCGCGCATGGCCGAGGGCGCCGAACCGGACAGCCTGGACAAGGAATTCCTGCGCTTGTGGGTGACGCGGCGCTGCGACCCCTATAGCGACCCGATCCCCGATATTCCGGCCGACACCCTGGCCGATTTCAGCGCCCGCTATATCCGGCTCTACGAACAGGTCACCGGCCAGGCGTTTCAGGCCCCGGCCCCCGGCCAGTCGATCCGCGCGCGGGTGAAAGGCAATCTGCGCCGGGCGATATTGTGAAAAAATACCCCCTAAACGAGTAAAATATCGCTGACGCCACCTGGGCGCAAAGTCGTTTTATTCCTTAGAGCGTTATCGTCTTGTTCGGAATCATGAGGGATTCCCATTTGTCGCGAATCGTGATTCAAGATGGCCACTGGTAAGGAGGCCAGCATGAATGGGAC
>PTKA01000064.1 GCA_002937525.1 Alphaproteobacteria bacterium MarineAlpha10_Bin3 | reverse complement strand
AGTTTCGGGGTCAAGGGTGGCCGGGCAGCCGGGGCGCGGTTCATCGAGGCGCTGAAATTATTCTCCCATCTGGCCAATGTCGGCGACGCCAAATCCCTGGTCCTGCATCCGGCCAGCACGACCCACCAGCAGATGACCGCCGGCCAGCTGGCGGCGGCGGGAATCGGCGAGGACATGATTCGGATGTCCGTCGGGTTGGAAGATTACGATGATCTTGTGACTGATTTGAAGCGCGCCTTGCGGGCGTCGCAACGGGAATAGATTATGCAATTAAGCGTCAATGGCGCCGCCGTCCTCGCCGCGACGGGCGGCCGGGACTTCGACCCCGAGCGGCCGGTTCTGGTGTTCGTCCATGGCGCGGGATGCGATCATACCATTTGGCAACAACAGACCCGCTATTTTGCGCATCGCGGCTACGCCGTATTGGCGCCCGACCTTCCGGCACATGGTTTAAGCGCTGGCCAAGCGCTTGCGAGTGTCCCGGCGCTGGCCGAGTGGCTGGTATCGCTCCTGGATGCGGCCGGCGTGGCGCGGGCAACGCTGATCGGCCATTCTTTGGGCGCCCAGGCGTCGTTGGAAGCGGCGGCGCGCTACCCCGAACGGATCGCGGCGCTGGCGTTGCTGGGCGTTGCGGCGCGCACCCCGGTGCACCCGGAACTGCTTGGCGCGGCGGCGGCCAACGATCATTTGTCGATTGATTTTTTCACCGCCTGGGGACATGGCGCGCATGCGCATCGCGGCGGCAATACCGCACCTGGAATTTGGCAAATTCAGGCGACGATCCGATTGCAGGAAGAGGCCGCTCCCGGTGTCCTGTCGTGCGATTTCAGGGCCGCCGACGCCTATCAAGATGCCGTGGCGTCGGCGAAAAAAGTGCAATGCCCGACACTTTTCGTGCTGGGCGCGCAGGACCGGATGACGCCGGCAAAGGCGGCGGACGCGCTGGTCGCCGCGATAGCCGGGTCATCGCGGACTGTACTGGCGCGCACGGGGCATATGATGATGCTTGAATCGCCGGATGCGCTTCGCATGGCGCTTAAGGGATTTTTGCATGAGCGATGATCCAAGGCGGGCTGAATTTCGAATTTTCACCGCGATCCCGACCCGCTGGATGGACTGCGACGCCTACGGCCATGTCAACAATGTCGTCTACTATTCCTATTTCGATACAGCCGTGACCGGTCATCTGGTCGCGCAAGGCGGGTTGGATGCGGCAGCGGCGCCGATCATCGGCGTCGTTGTCGAAACGAAATGCCAATTTCGCCACGAACTGAATTTTCCGGAAATTGTCGATGCCGGTATCAAGGTCACCAAACTGGGCCGAACCAGCGTGCAATACGAAATCGGTCTGTTTCGTCAAGGACAGTCCGCGCCGGCGGCCTTCGGACATTTCATCCACGTCTATATCGACCGGAAAAGCCGGCGTCCAACACCGATACCCAAACGGATCCGCGTCGCATTGGCGGCCATCAGCGAATAAAAAAGGGGCGCGCCGCACATGACGGCGCCCCCCCCGGTAAATTCAGCTACGCGGCTTTATCCGCGACGGCGTGAACATCGCCATTCTTGATGGCGATGCTTCGAGGTTTCATCGATTCTGGAACCTCGCGCTGCAAATGCACATGAAGCAGGCCGTTCACCAGACTCGCACCGCCGACCTCGATATAGTCGGCGAGATTGAAGCGCTGCGTGAAAGCGCGTTCGGCGATGCCGCGATGCAGAAAATGTATTTCTGGACCATCCTTCGCCGAATTATTTACCCGCCCGGAAATAGTGAGCTGATTGTCTTCGAGCTGGACATCCAGATCGGATTCGGCGAATCCCGCAACGGCCATCGTGATACGGTAGGCACCATCGCCGGTTTTTTCGATATTGTAGGGCGGATAGCTGGGACGCGGATCGCCGCCGACTGTGTCGAGAAGCCTCGCCATTCGGTCGAAGCCAACGGAATTCCGGAGCAGGGGAGTAAAATCATAATTACGCATTGCCATATCCTCCTTGCAAGCGACATGGGGTTGATGGGGTCCGCCATCATGGCCGAACCCGCTGATAACCACGCCGGACCCGATTTTCGGCCCCCGGCGCATCCGTTATGTATGCTGCTTGTCCGCTAATTCAAGGGATTGCCGCATCGCCAAGGAAGTCCAGCAGCGGCAAATAAATTAACCATAAATTCCTAAAGTCTGGCAAACTTTGGATATTCATGTTACGTTAATAAATTCGCAGATGCGCGTTTTGGTCGGTAATTTGTTGGGACTGGTTTTATGGCAACGACATATTTCGCCAATTTGCATAACGAAACCTTGGCGCTCCTAATAGAATCGAAGCACTATATCCAAAGCTTGCAAAGCCTGAATCAGAGCGTTTCTGGCGCCATCCATCGAACGAAAAATACCGATTGTCTCGACCTATCGGTGGCGACAATGCGGCTGACCAGCGGTTTAACGGATATCATGGCTTGGACGATGGCCCAGCGGGCAGTAACGGCAGGCGCTATAAGCGCGCAAGAGTGCGCCTCGAGATTTTTCAGATTATCGCTGCAATCGGTCTGCTTCGAGCATGACCTCTCAATTTACCGCGATCTTCCCGAACAGCTACGCGAACTGCATCAGAAAAGCCACGATCTGTATCGGCGTGTCGCTCGCCTTGATGGGCAAATTTGTGGTCGCTTGGGAGAGGGTCAGTCCAATCAGAACCGGGATATCGACGAATACCGGTTAAACATTGTGCAGTTCATACCGGCTACGACTTCAGGCCAAGACCCTCGAAACGTTTATTGAACTTCGCCAGCTGACCACCGGTATCGATCAGCCGATGCACGCCTGTCCAGGCGGGGTGCGAGGTTGGGTCGATATCGAGCTTCAAGGTCGCCCCCGGCTCGCCCCAGGTCGAGCGGGTCTGATACGACGTGCCATCCGTCATTTGAATGGTAATATCGTGATAGTCCGGGTGGATATCTTTCTTCATGGCCGTCCCCTGGAAAGTTCAAGATCAACAGGAATTGCGGTCCGCAATTCGCCAGTTCCCTGTCGCTTGCCGCAACGAGAGCGCGAGTATAGCCGAGACCGGCGCTCGATGCAAAATCTGCCGTTAGAAATTTCGACGTTCAGCGCTGATCGAGCTTGAGTTCGATACGGCGATTGCGCCGATAGGCGATTTCGTCGTCGCGCGGATCCAGGGGTTGAAATTCCCCAAAACCGGCGGCGGCGAAGCGCGAGGGCGGAAGCCCCTGGGATATCAGAAATTTGACCACCGCTATTGCCCGTGCCGTCGACAATTCCCAGTTGGAGGGAAATAGCGCCGTCGATATCGGCACCCGGTCGGTGTGGCCATCCACCCGCAAGACCCAGTTGATATCGGCTGGAATGCCGGCGGCGATCTCTTTCAAGGTTTCGGCGAGCTTGGCGAGTTCCGCCTTACCGCTGGTGGCGAGATGGTCGGAGCCCGATGCGAACAGGACTTCAGACTGGAAGACAAATCGGTCGCCAACAATTTGTATGTCGCTGCGTCCGCCAAGGACCGCGCGCAACCGGCCAAAGAACTCCGAACGGTACCGCGCCAGATCCTGAACCTTCCGGGCCAGCGCCGCATTCAATCGCTGACCAAGATTGGCGATTTGGACTTGCTGCGCCTTGTCCTGGGCTTCCGAAGCCTCAAGGGCCTTGTTCAACGCGGCGATCTGCTGGCGGATGGCGGCAAGCTGCCGGTTGAGCAAGGCTACCTGGGCTTTGGCGGCGACGGATATTTTCTGTTCGTCGCTCAACGAACGCGCACTGAACTGGGCTGCCGCCTCGGCGCTTTCCGCCCGGCGAAATTGTTCTTCAATGCGTTTGGCCATCTCTTCGCGCAGCGCTCGCATGGCGATGATGTCCTGTTGCAGTGCGGCCAGTTCACGTAACTGCACGGTAATTTTAGCCTTGCCGACGGCAATCGTTTCGCTTGCGGCTTCAAGCGACTTGTAAACTTCTTCCAATTCGCCGGTTAGATCGCGTTTTTCCGCTTTGACCAACGCCTTGTCCGCGGCGAATTTGGAATTTCGTTCCTCGGCAGACTTTAATTGCTCGCTGACGCCGAGCAGGGCGCTCAACTGTGTCGACAACTCGTCGCGCTCGGCCAGAGAGCTTTGTAGTTCGGCGGAGATTTGGGCCACATTGGAGCGCAGATCCACGCTTGCCCGGCGCTCCAGGGACAGCAATTCCGCGAGTTCCGATACCTGACGATTGAGTTGCTCCAACGCCCGGTCCCGGCCAATCAACGCGTCGTTCAGATAGAACTGCGCGACAACGAAGATCATCAGCAGAAATATAATGACCATCAGCAAAGTCGCCAGGGCATCGACGAACCCAGGCCAGATATTCGATGCGGAGCGGTTACGATTCTTTAAGGACATATGTTAGAATCTATCCACAGGAACCGGGACGGCGTTACTGCTCGCTTCCGTCGGCGAGCGCCGCAATGGTGCGGGCCAGAAGCCGGATTTCGCTACGAATTTCCTGTACCGACTCGGCGCGGCCGGTACTCAAATCCTCATGGATACGACCAAGATAGGTTTCGATGTTCCGCATATGAACCACGGATGCCTTTTCCTGCCCGCCGCCTTCGGCCAGCTTGGCGAGAATCGGTTGCAGCGCGGACTGGCTTTCCGCCAGTTTGAGCATAAGGTTCTGTTCGGTCGACATCTGGTCGGTGAGGGCGGAGATACGCTGCATCAAATCGAAGATATTGCGGCTGTAATCGGTGCGGTTTTCCTCGCTTCTGAGCAGCGCCCGTTGCAGTCCCTCGAGGCCGTCGGCGGTCTGTTCCAAAAGGGCTTGAATAAAGGCGGGAACCGATTGCTCGCCATCGCCGGAGAGGACGCCGCTGCCAAGCCGCGTCAAGCCGGACAGCCATTCTTCCAGGTCGTTGTAAAACCGGTTTTGCGCCTGGCCGGCTTGCAATTCCAGAAAACCCAGAACCAATGATCCCGCCAAGCCGAAAAGCGATGAACTGAACGCCGTTCCCATGCCGGAAATCGGTGCCTGCAAGCCCTGTTTCAATTCCCCGAAGGCGGTATTCAAATCGCCGCCGCCAATTTCCAGTCCGCCAACCACCGAGCCAACCGCCTGAACCGTCTCCAGCAGCCCCCAAAAAGTTCCCAGCAGACCAAGAAACACGAGCAAACCAATCATGTATCGAGAGGTCTCGCGACTTTCATCCAACCGCGCCGCAATGCCGTCCAGCAGGCTCCGCATGGCGGTGGTGGAGAGACTGATTCGACCTGTACTGGCCCCAAGCATCGTCGCCATGGGGGCAAGCAGCCGCGGCGATGCCGCACTGCTGGCCGACAGACTTTCACTTCGGAAACTTTCGATCCAATGGACCTCGCGGCGTAACATTGTCACGGTTCGGAAGGCGTGAACAATGCCAATGATCAAGACTCCGATGATCACGCCATTCAGTATGGCATTGGCCATGAAAGCGTCGCGCAATCCTGAAAACAGCAACCCGACGGTCGCGGCCACCAAAACCAGAAATACCGCCATCCGGTTCAGATAGCGGGACGGTTGGGTTACGGTCTGTCCCTCCATCAGATTTCCTATCTAGATCCTGTACTAGAAATGAGCCGCGGCTACGATTTTTGAACCACCACATCGACCCGATTGGGATTGCGATCTTCGCTCTTGTTGCCGAGCGCATGGATATCGATGCGCGTGCTGCGAATCCCCTTGCTCATCAGGTATTTGCGAATAGCAAGCGCGCGAAACAGGGATTTTCGGCGCGCTTGACTTGGCGAGTCTATTTTCGCGCTGGCATAGCCTTTCAACCGGATTCGAATGCTCGGGTCGCCCTTCATTCGCTTGACCAGCCGATCCAGCGGCGTCACCGCGCTTGGTGGAAAATCCGATGACTTCTCGCGAAAGCCGATTGTTATCGTGCCGTCGGGGGCGGTTTTGATGGGCGGCGCCGGGGTTGTCGAAGGCGGTGTCTTGCCAGGTTTTTTGACGCTCGGCGGTGGCGGAATAGCGGCGATTTTTGCGCTGCGGGGCATCACGGGTTTGGCTGTGGATATCGACTTAGGCGGTGCCAGGCGCGGCACCGGCATGACTTTTGGCGCTGCTTTGGGCACACTGGCCTTCCTTACCACCTTCGGCACGCTGGCTTTCCCAACCGATTTGGGCACGGGTGGCACCGATGGGCGAATCGATGGAACCGGCGGCGGCGGAACATTGCCCAGCCGCGGCGGGCTGGCCTTGGGCAGGGCTGCGATCTTTTTTGGCGGTGCGGGAGCGACGGTTTTCGGCGGCGTCGGAGCCGTGAATTTTGGCGGTGTGACGGCCTTGCGCCGGGATGGTTTCTTGCTTGCCATAGGTGGCTTTGGCAGCGCCGGTTTCGCCATTGCCGGCGGTGGCACCTTCTGGAGGGCCGGCTTCTTGGATGGCATTTTCGCCGGCGGGACGCCGCGTGGTTTGGCCGCGACCTTTGGCGCCGGGCGGCTTGGCGTGGAGCGCACCGGTGGCCGTAGGCGCGCCGTGGCCGATTTAGGCGGCTGCAATTTCTGGATCAATTCAGGTGGCAGGCTCAAAGTCGAGCGCGGCGGCGTCGCGGGTGGCGGTAACAGCGTCGAGCCCGGTCTTGGGCTTGGCGCGGCGCGTGTCGTGCGAAGCAACCCCAGTAGGGTTGGCACGGGGCCAAGCTTGTCGAGAGCGCTAAGATCGACGATGACGCTCGGACGGCTGGAGCCGGGCATATAGACCAAAACTTGCTGCTGCGCTTCGACACTGCCGACGAAGGCGGCGACCGCGCCTGCAATAGCCACGATGGCAATGATCGGTCTCATCCAGCGCGCACCCCAATATTCTTGAAAAACCACAGTCATTAATTTCGTGACACGCACCGATAATTTTGCATCCAACATTAACGCACCCTGGAATGTCATACAACTATTTGTCCGAATTTGTGTCGCTAACATGTGATCTGTCCGGTTTATGTACCAATTGATCTGTCCGGTTTTAGAAGACCTCCCAAGGGAGGATTTCGATGCGTTGGACAGAGC
>PTKA01000063.1 GCA_002937525.1 Alphaproteobacteria bacterium MarineAlpha10_Bin3 | reverse complement strand
ACATTCCTCTGACAGTGCCCGTCAAGGGGCTGGCTTTTGTCTGCATGGGGCGGAACGAAGAAGCCGTCGATGCGCTGCAACAGGGAACCCGCCAGCCAACAGCGGCATGGACTACCTATTGTTTACTCGCTTCGGCCTTAGGGCACCTCGACGATTCATCGCGGACTCAAGCCGCTGTTGACCATACGTTGCGGGTCAAGCCGGACCTAAATGCCACTCATCTTCGAGAGATATTTCCATTCCGCGACCCAGCGCATTTCGAGATTTTAATCGAAGGATTGAAAAAAGCCGGCTTGAAAATCTAGCGCCTAGCAAATAACGTAGATGTCTGTTGTTGGCTATTAGCGACCGATTGGCGCATCGGGAACTTCTTCCGCTCTACCCCCGGTAACAGACATTCGCGTGACGATGCCTGTGTGCGCCACTCCTATCTCCACTCGCTCAAATCATCGGCGTGATCCACGGAAGTATCCTGGCCATAATGCTTAGTCAGCATCTCGACATCATGATGTCCCATATTTTTAGCGATCTGCCATGCGCTCCCAGGATTTCGTTGAAGGGCGTGGGTCGCATAGGAAGTCCGTAGGCTATAGAGCGAAAACGGCCTGCCCCATTCATTTTCCGTCATGTCCAGATCGTTTAGAAGCTGCCGAAACGAACCAGCAAACGATAATATCGGGGATCCGTCCATTTTTACGAATATGGGATCATCGTCATCCGGAAATTCCGTATTCGCTCTCCACATATCCAGAAATATCCAAAGGAGGCCCTTGGGCACAACATTGCGGCGGCTGGTAAGCGTGTTCACGCAGCGCCCCCATCATTCAGGTGACAGGCGGAATAATGGCCGGCCGAAATATTCCGGATAACCGGTTGCTCCCGTTTGCAGCGTTCCATCGCATGCGGGCAGCGTGGATGGAAATGACAGCCGCTCGGCGGGTCGATCGGCGACGGAATTTCACCTTTCACCGGCATGAAGGCCCGTGCGCGATTTTCGATGCGTGGCACTTCGGCCAGCAAGGCGGCGGTGTAGGGATGGTTCGGATTATCGAACAGCGCCTCGGTCATCGCCGTTTCAACCACGCGGCCCAGATACATAATGACGACACGGTCGGAAAGATGTTCCACCACGCCCAGATCATGGCTGATGAAAAGATAGGTCAGCTTCAAATCCCGCCGCAATTCCATGAACAAATTGATGACCTGCGCCTGGATCGACACATCCAGCGCGGCAATGGCTTCATCGCAGACCAGGAATTTGGGCCGCACAGCCAACGCCCGGGCGATGCAGATGCGTTGGCGCTGTCCGCCGGAAAATTGATGCGGGAAGCGCCGTTTGAACAGCGGATCGAGACCGACCCGCAGCATCAATTCATCGACATAATCGTCTATCGCATCGGGCGCGACGATGCCGTGCACCACCGGCGCTTCGCCGATGATGTCCCGCACCCGCATGCGCGGATTGAGCGACGACATCGGATCCTGGAAAATCATCTGCACGTCGAGCGCCCATCGTTTGGTCTGTTCGGCCCCGAAGCCACCGACATCGTCACCGCGATAGAAAATCCGGCCTTCCGACGGTTGGTGAATATTGGCGATGATACGCCCCAGGGTCGATTTGCCGCAACCGGATTCACCGACCAGCCCGACGACTTCGCCCTCGTCGACTAAAAGATCGACGCAATCGACCGCATGGACAACCTCTTCGCGCAAACCGCCGCCGGCGAAATTGTAGATTTTCTCCGCCAAATCGAGCCGCTTCACGAAGCGTTTCGAGATACTCCGCAACTCGACCATCGGTGCGGCCATTACCCCTGCTCCAGATGGGGATAAAAGCAGCGTACACTATGTCCGGTCCCGGCGGGTTCGGCGATAGCCGGTTCCGCCAAGCACACCTCGTCGGCGCGCGGACAGCGCGGATGGAAACTACAACCGGGCGGCAGATTCAACAACGATGGCGTCATGCCAGGTATCTGCGCCAGCGGCTGCCCCCGCCGGTTGCGGCTTGGCACCGATTCGATCAACCCCTTGGTATAGGGATGCATCGAGCGGTCGAGGACATCGGAAGTCGCCCCGGTTTCAACGATCACGCCAGCATACATGACGCAAATCCGGTCGGCCAGCCCGGCGACAACCGACAGATCATGCGTGATCCAGATCAGCGACATGCCGGTTTCACGGCATAGTTTCTGCACTTCATAGAGGATCTGCCCCTGGATCGTGACATCGAGCGCAGTGGTCGGCTCGTCGGCGACAATCAAATCGGGTTTGTGCAACAAAGCGGTGGCGATCGCCACGCGCTGGCGCATGCCGCCGGAGAACTGATGCGGATAGGCTTTTAGCCGCTCGTCCGGCGACGGAATGCCAACCCGGACCAGCGCCTCGCGAGCCCGTTCGCGCGCGCTTTGCGTGCTGACATCGGCATGCGCCTTGACCGCCTCCATCATCTGCGTATCGATCCGCAGCACCGGGTTCAGCGTCATCATCGGGTCCTGGAAGATCATTGCAATGCGCCGGCCGCGCAGCGAGCGCATACGCCTTTCCCCGGCCTGCACCAGATCCTCGCCCTTGAACAAAATCCGGCCGCTCACCACCCGGCCGGGCGGATCGACCAGTCCCATGATCGAAAATCCGGTGACCGATTTGCCCGAGCCGGATTCGCCGACCAGCCCGACGACTTCGCCTTTATCGACGCTAAACGAGACACCGTTGACCGCCTTGACGACACCCAGTTTGGTGAAGAAGTGGGTCTTCAGATCCTCGACCGCCAAGGTCGGCGCCTCACGCGTCAAACCGCACCGCCTTCCTAGCGCTGGAGGCGCGGATTGAGGACATCACGCAACCGGTCGCCAACCAGATTAATGCTGACGATGGTGAACAGCAGCGCCAGCCCGGGATAGATGCTGATCCAGTACTTGCCACTCAACATGTACTCGAATCCATTGGAAATCAGCAGGCCGAGGGACGGTTCTGTGACCGGCAAGCCGATGCCAAGGAACGACAGGGTCGCTTCGAGCGCGATCGCGCTGGCGACCTGCACCGTTCCAACGACAATCAGCGGCGGCAGACAATTCGGCAGCAAGTGCCGGAACACGATCCGGCGGTGCGACAGCGCCAGGCATGTCGCCGCCTCGATATATTCCTTGTGCCGTTCGACCATCGCCGTGGCGCGGACCGTGCGGGCGAAATACGCCCATTGCACGACAATCAGCGCGATAACGATCTTATCGACGCCCTTCCCCAAGGTGGCCAGCAGGATAAGCGCGATCAGGATGGCCGGAAAACTGAGCTGTAAATCGACGACGCGCATGATCAGCATATCGACCCTGCCGCCGAAATACGCCGCCGCCAGGCCGACGCAAACGCCGATGCATAACGCAACAAAGCCGCTGGCCACGCCGACCCCAAGGCTGATGCGCAAGCCGTAGAACATCGCGCTCAGCATGTCGCGGCCCATGCCGTCGGTCCCCAGGAAAGCGGTGACCCCGCTCATCATCTGCTTGCCGGGCGACAGCCGGGAATCCATGATATCGACCGTCGCCAGATCGTAGGGATTGGTTGGCGACAGCCAGGGCGCGAATATCGCGATAATCGCAATCAGCAGCACGCCGAGCACGCCGGCGATGGCGATCTTGCTCTCGCAGAAATCGGAAATGAAACGGCGCAGCGGCGTCTCGTCCCGGACCGCCGCCGCGCCGGGCGCGCTGCCTTCATTCATCGCCACGCTCATGCCCGGATGTCCTGCAAGCGCACGCGGGGGTCGAGGATCGAATACAGGATATCGACCAGCAAATTGATGACGATGAACATGAACACGATGATCATCAGATAGGCGACGATGACGGGCCGGTCGAGTTGATCGATCGACTCGATGATAAGCTTGCCCATGCCGGGCCAGGCGAAGACGGTTTCCGTCACCACCGCGAAGGCGATGACCGAGCCGAATTCGAGCCCGATCACCGTGACCACCGGGATCAAAATATTCTTGAGCACATGGACCAGAATGATCCGCCGCTCGCTGAGACCCTTGGCGCGGGCGAATTTTATGTAGTCCTGATGGATGACTTCCTGGGTGCCCGCGCGCGACAGGCGGATCACCAGGGATAGCTTGAACAATGCCAGATTAACCGCCGGCAACAGAATATGGGACAGCCCCTTCGCCGACAGGAAGCTGACCTGTAGCCCCAGGAACTCGGTTGTCGGTCCGCGCCCGCCCGCCGGCAGCACCCCCAGCATCACCGCGAACAGCATGATGAACAGGATGCCGACCCAGAAACTGGGCAGGCTGAACCCGAGTATCGAGCCGGTCATGATGCTCTTGCCGGCAATCGAATCCGGTTTCAACCCGGCCCACATGCCAAGCGGTATACCGAGCATGATCGACATCAGCGACGCCACGATCGCCAGTTCCATCGTCGCCGGCGCCCGGGCCAAGATGAGTTGCAGCGCCGGCTCGCTGAAGATGAAGGACTTGCCAAGGTCGCCCTTCAACGCATTGGCCAGGAAATACCAATATTGCTCGTGAATCGGCTTGTCCAATCCAAGCGCCCGGATCGCCGCTTCGATATCTTCCTGATCCGCTTCCGGATTGATCAGCATATCGATCGGATCGCCGATCAGATACACCCCGCCGAACACCAACAGCGACATCACCCAGATGACGACAATGCTCTGCAACAATCTTCGAATAATAAATACAGACATGCGGCTGTCCGGTATCGAAATAGGTCCGGACGGCTTCTATAGGAGACCGCCCGGCGCCCGAATTTCAGTCGTTCTTACTTGACGACCTTGATATCCATGGCAAGGGTCCGCTCGTCGGTCCGCGCGTCGTAGCGCAGGCCCGGCCGCGTCGCCCAGGTATTGACCTGATAGTGCAGCGGAATGATACCCTGGTCTTCGCCGATACCAACCTCGGTCGCCTTCTGCAGCAACGTCTTGCGCTTGGCGTCATCGACCGTCGCCAGCGCCTGAACCACCAGCGCGTCCATCTTCGGGTTCGAATGACGGCCGCGATTGGACGCCCCGTGCCCCTTCGACTTGTCATAGGTCGTGAGCAGCGATTTCAACGGCGAGGACGCTTCCCCGGTGCCCGAACCCCAGCCGACCAGAATGAAGCTGAATTCCGGCGAATTTTCCGGTCCGCCGCGCGATGCCCGCTTGAAGTAAACGTTCTTGGGCATGGTCACCACCTTGGTCACGATGCCGCCGCGGGTCAGCATCTGCGCGATCGCCTCGGCGATCTTGGCGTCGTTGATGTAGCGGTTGTTCGGCCCATGGATGGTCAGACCGAAACCGTCGCCCCACCCCGCTTCGCCAAGCAACTTCTTGGCCGCGGCCGGGTCGAACGCTTCCGGCTTGAGGTTTGGCGTATTGCCGAAAAACGTTTCCGACACAAGCTGGCCGGCCGGAATGGCGATGCCTTCCATCACCTTCTCGACAATCGCCGGGCGGTTGATCAGCTTCGAGATCGCCTTGCGGACCCGCACATCCTTGAGCGGATTCTTGTCCATCGGATTGCCGTTCTTGTCGGTGACGAAGGGTGAATTATCGCGTTTTTGATCCAAATGCAGATAGATCACGCGATTGGAAATGCCCTGCGAGAGCTTGACCTTCGGATTCCCTTTCAGGGTTTCGATGTCGGCGGTCGGCACGCCGTCGATCATATCGACATCGCCGGCGAGCAGCGCCGCAACCCGGGTCGGCGCCGAACTGATCGGCTTGAGAATGACCTTGGACCATTTCGGCCTGCCGCCCCAATAATCGTCATTGCGGGCGAATTCGATGACATCGCCCTTCTGCCATTTGACGAATTTATAGGGGCCGGTGCCGATCGCCGCCGGGCCCAGATTGAAGTCCTTGGTCTGGGCGCCTTGCGCATTCTTCTTGGAAATAATCATAATCGTCGACATCTCGGTCACCATCAGCGGATAGGGCTTCGGTGTCGAGACATGCACCGTATAATCGTCGATCTTGGTGAAGGTCTTGCCCTTCAGATAGGTCCCGAAACTGGACGGGCTGTTGGGGACATTGACCGCGCGTTCGGCCGTGAAGACCACGTCGTCGGCGGTGAACGGCGAACCGTCATGCCATTTCACGCCCTTGCGCAGCTTGAATTCCCAGACCGTTTCGCTGATCGGCTTCCACGACACGGCCAGGCCCGGCCTCAGGCGCTGCTTCGAATCCTGCTCAACCATCCGCTCGTAAATATGCGAAAGGAAACCGTTATTCGGTCCCAGATTGTGAAAATGCGGATCGATCGAGCTTGGTTCCTGTGCGATGCCAATCCGGATTTCCTGCGCGACAGCGCCACTCGCCGCCATCAAAGCCGCGCCGGCAACCAGCGCCGTAAAAATATTTTTCATTTTCACTTCTCCCTGTGGTGCGCTCGTCCATTGCCCCGCGGGATTATTGTTCGATTATTCCCAATCAGGCGGTTTGGACGAATGTTTCGGTCCAATGAAATCTACCAGAATTCGAGTCGCGAACGCCACCCAAACCCTGCCACGCATAGAACGGCTAATTCATCTTCAAGGTCAACCCGCCATCAACGGCGTCGCCGCCAGGGCCGCCTCGCCCTTCAGCCGGTCAGTCTTGGTCCGCCTTGCGCATTTCGGCCGCGTCCAGCGCGCGCAAATCGGTTTTGAGAATTTTACCGTAATTGTTCTTGGGCAATTCGGTAACGAACCGGTAGTCCTTCGGCCGCTTGAACCGGGCGATGGATTCCAGGCACAGCGCATCCAGCGCCGCCGACCTGCCCACGTTCTATGTTCGCTATCTTCGCCGCGACCAGCGCGCGCTGGCTTTCGCTCAGATGCCGCCGATGCACGTTCATGGAAATTACAAATTCCTCGGGCGTGCCGTCACGGTCCCATTTCCTAGTGACGGGCTCGATGCCAAGTTGCTCGCAGGCGCGGGCGCGATTCCGCCCGTCGAGAATCATGCCATTGTGAATGATGATGGGCTCGCGCTGGCCGTGTTCCCGTATATCGGCGGCCAGGGCATCGATTTCGGCTCCGACCAGGAGCGGAAAAATGTCGGCGGCGGGGTGTGCTTGCATATTCGTTTTCCACGGAAGAATGTAACCGATGGGGTGGACGCCCCCC
>PTKA01000062.1 GCA_002937525.1 Alphaproteobacteria bacterium MarineAlpha10_Bin3 | reverse complement strand
TAGGTGCGCTGGTTGGTGCGTTTCCAGGCCCGCCATAATTGATCCAGAAACGAGGGTTGCGGAAATTTCGGCGCGCCGCCGACGCCGCCATGAACGGGATCGATTTCCCGGACCAGCCGTTCGGCGACGGCGTTCATGCGCGCCACGGTGATTTCGCCGCCCGATTCCGACTGGGCCAGGCTCTGGAGCCCCTTGCACAGCGCCTCGGCGTTGGCTTTCACGCGCGCCGGATCGTCCTTGTGGACGGCCGCGATGCCTTTTAGCACTTCGCTAAATCCCGGCCGGCCGAACTTCGGCGTCGCCGGAAAATAGGTGCCGCCCCAGAACGGTTCGCCGTCGGCATTCAAAAACATCGTCAAAGGCCAGCCGCCCTGCTCGCCCAGCATTTGCAACGCTGCCTGATAGATCACGTCGATATCGGGTCGCTCTTCGCGATCGACCTTGATATTGACGAAAAGCGCGTTCATGAGGCCGGCGATTGCCTCGTCCTCGAAGCTTTCATGCGCCATCACATGGCACCAATGGCAGGCGGCGTAGCCAATCGACAGCAGTATCGGTTTGCCGGTATCGCGGGCCAGTTGCAAGGCGTCCTCGCCCCACGGCCGCCAATGCACCGGATTATCCTTGTGTTGCAGCAGATAGGGGCTGGTTTCCTCGGCCAGGAGGTTCCGGGTCATGAAAGGGGTTCCTTGTTGGCTGGGGAATGGCGCGGGGCCGACGATATACCCACAATAACCTTGTTCGCGGCGCGGCGCGTTCAATGGCAATCGGGATAAAACATGCTGGCCTCTGCGAACGGATACGCGTAACTCTGACATCTTACAGCATGGGCGGCCGGTTTGATATTTCAGGTCGAAAAAGACGGCATCGGGTTATCGGGCATGAGCTGTTGAGCGAGACCATTTTTGCTTTGTCCAGCGGCGCCGGCCGGGCTGGCATCGCGGTAATCCGCCTTTCGGGTCCGGGCGCTGGTCCCGCGCTGGAAGCGCTGGCCGGCCGGTTGCCGCCACCGCGATTGGCGACCCTGGCCAGACTGCGCGATCCCGGCGATGGGTCGCCGTTGGACGACGCGCTCATCTTGTGGTTTCCCGGCCCGCAAAGTTACACCGGCGAAGATGTCGTGGAACTGCATGTTCATGGCGGCGTGGCGGTGGTGGCGGCAATGCTCGATGCGTTGGGACGGCAACCGGGGTTGGGCATGGCGGAGCCGGGCGATTTCACCCGGCGCGCCTTTGTGTCCGGCAAGCTCGATCTTACCGGGGCCGAAGGGTTGGTCGATCTGATCGACGCCGAAACCCAGGCGCAGCGGCGCCAGGCGCTACGGCAAAGCGACGGCCGGTTAGGCCGGCTGTATGATGGGTGGCGCGAACGCCTGATCGCACTGTTGGCGCATTTCGAGGCGGCGATCGATTTCCCCGACGAAGATTTGCCAGATACCCTGGAGGAAGCGGTTCAAGGGGACATATTGGGGATAACGCACGAATTGGCACAACATCTAGATGATAACCAGCGCGGCGAACGGTTGCGCGATGGTATTCATATCGCCATTCTCGGGCCGCCCAACGTTGGCAAGTCCAGCCTGCTCAACCTGCTTTCCCGGCGCGACGCGGCCATTGTTTCGGCCCAGGCCGGCACGACCAGGGATGTGGTGGAGGTGCGCCTTGATCTTGGCGGGTATCCGGTTGTTCTGGCCGATACCGCCGGTCTTCGGGACAGCGCCGATGCGATCGAGGTGGAAGGCGTGCGGCGTGCCCGGATGCATGCAGATATGTCCGACTTGAAATTGGTGGTGTTCGATAGCGCGGCGCAAGACTCTGAAAACGTGGCTGCGGCAACCGCCAACCTTATCGATGGCAATACCATCGTGGTCCGCAACAAGATCGATTTGTTGCCGGACAATAGTCAACCGCGATTCCTGCCCGGTGGCGAAACGGCGCTCGCAATCTGCGACCTGTCGGTCCTTACCGGCGACGGGGTCGAGCGGTTCCTGACGGTGCTGTGCGATGCGGTCGCCAGGCGAATTGGACAGGCATCGGCGCCGGTAATTACCCGCGCGAGGCATCGCGAAGCGGTTCGTTCATGTTGCGATGCGCTGGATCGGGCGCTCGGCGCCGGTGAAGCAGCGCTTGCCGCGGAGGATCTTCGATTGGCGGTGCGCGCGCTTGGCCGCATTACCGGCGCCGTCGATGTCGAAGATTTGCTCGATGTGATCTTTCGGGATTTTTGCATTGGAAAATGATCGTTCCAAATTGTTTCACGTGAAACATTCGGGCGGTATTCTGGTCCATCGGCGCTTTGACTTCGGAATGTTGCGACACTAGATTGAGCGCCATGAACCAATGGGATGTTATTGTTGTCGGCGGCGGTCACGCCGGGTGTGAAGCGGCTGCCGCGGCGGCCCGTCTTGGCGCGCGGACGCTGTTGGTCACCCACAAGATCGAGACCATCGGCGTGATGTCGTGCAATCCGGCGATTGGCGGGCTGGGCAAGGGCCATCTGGTGCGCGAGATCGACGCGCTGGACGGGCTGATGGCTCGCGTGATCGACCAGGCAGGTATACAATTTCGCGTCCTTAACCGCCGCAAGGGCCCGGCGGTTCGCGGCCCACGCGCCCAGGCCGACCGGGAACTCTACCGCCTGGCCATGCAAGCGGCATTGCGGGATCAGCCGAACCTGGAAATTCGCGCCGAGGCCATCGAGGATATCGTCCTCGACGATGCCGGCCGGTTACGCGGCGCGCGCACGCACAATGGCGATGTTCTGGGCGCTGGCGCAGTCGTCTTGACGACCGGCACGTTTCTGGGCGGCATGATCCATATTGGCGATGAACAGCACGCCGCCGGCCGTGTCGGGGACGCGGCATCGAACGGGCTTTCCAAAACACTGGCCCGGTTTGGCTTTCCGCTTGGCCGCCTGAAGACCGGTACGCCGCCCCGGCTGGATGGCCGGACCATCGATTACCGCGGGCTGACGGCGCAATCCGGGGACGCCGCGCCGGTGCCCTTTTCGACTCTCACGGACCGGATCGCCACGCCGCAGATCGATTGCCATATCACCCATACCACGATGGCCGGGCATGACATTATTCGCGCCAATCTGCATCGCTCACCGATGTATTCCGGTCGGATCGACGGAACCGGACCGCGCTATTGCCCGTCGATCGAAGACAAAATTGTGCGGTTTGCCGATAAGGCGTCGCATCAAATATTTCTCGAACCGGAAGGGCTGAACGATACGACAGTCTATCCGAACGGCATTTCGACCTCCCTGCCCCGCGACGTTCAGGAGGCATTTCTGGCGACCATTCCGGGGCTTGAATCGGCGCGGATCATCCGGCCCGGCTATGCGATCGAATATAATTATGTCGATCCCCGCGCCTTGCATCCGTCATTGGAGACACGGCGAATTCCCGGGTTGTATTTTGCCGGCCAGATCAATGGCACGACCGGCTACGAGGAAGCCGCCGCGCAGGGTCTGATGGCCGGGTTGAACGCGGCATTGGCCGGGCTGGATCGCGATCCGCTGATCCTGGACCGGGCGGATGGTTACATCGGGGTGTTGACCGACGATTTGGTGACCAAGGGAACCAATGAACCCTATCGAATGTTCACGTCGCGCGCCGAATACCGCCTGCGGCTTCGCGCCGACAATGCGGACCAGCGGCTGACACCGATCGGACGCGATATCGGTTGCCTGTCCATGGCGCGGCACCGCGCGTGGCAAGCCAAGGAAACCGCGCTGGTCGCGGCGCGCGAGCTGGCGCGGAGCTGCCGCGCCAGCCCGAACAAGCTCGCCCGGCACGGGATTGCGGTGAAAGCGGATGGGATTGTCCGTGACGTGACCGCGTTGCTCGCCTTTCCCGATATTGATCTTGCCGCGCTGGCCAGGGTCTGGCCGGCTTTGGGATCGCTGGCGCCGGAGATAGCCGAGCAACTGACCATCGATGGCCGCTATAGCGGTTATATGGCGCGCCAGGATGCCGATATTTTGGCTTACCGCCGTGATGACAAGTTGGTGCTGCCCGATGATATGGACTATAGCGCGGTTGGCAGTCTTTCGTCCGAGGTTCGCCAAAAGCTTGAAGCGGCGCGGCCGCGCACCCTGGGCGCCGCAGCGCGGATATCCGGTGTAACGCCGGCGGCGACGGTGGCGCTGCTGCGGTTCGTCCAGCGCGCCGGTGCGCGTGTCTGACCCCTTCGGTGCGGCGGATTTCGCGGCGGCGGCCGATGTTTCACGTGAAACATTGGCGCGGCTGGAAATTTACGCGGCATTACTGGCGACATGGAATAAGCGCATGAATCTGGTCGCCGCCTCGACCTTGAAGGATCTATGGCGCCGGCATATGCTGGATTCGGCGCAACTTCACCGCTATATTCCAAAAGAAAGCCGTGTTCTTGTCGATTTTGGCAGCGGTGCGGGCTTTCCAGGTCTTGTGCTGGCGATCATGGGGGTGCCGGACGTGCATCTTGTTGAGTCCAATCAACGCAAATGCGCTTTCCTGCGCGAAGCGGCGCGCGTGACGCACACCCATGTCACTATTCATTGCGGCCGCGCCGAGTCATTGACTCCGTGGCCGGCCGATGTCGTGACCGCGCGGGCGTTATCATCGCTCTCATTACTTCTGGAATATGCTGAACCCTTTCTTACACCCAAAACAGTATGCCTGTTTCCGAAAGGGCGCGGTGTAAAAGAAGAATTGATGGAAACGCAAAAAACCTGGAAAATTGCGTTTGATATGTTATATAGTGTGACAGATACACAAGGAACCATTCTACGGTTGGAGGCTATATCCCGTGACCGCGCCTGTTGATCTTCTTGAAGCCGATCCGATTGACCGCAAGACACGGTCGGTTCGTGAGCCTAAAATTCTCGCCATCGCCAATCAGAAAGGGGGGGTGGGGAAAACCACGACGACGGTCAACCTCGCCACGGCACTGGCCGCGGCGCGCAAGAATGTGCTGATCATCGATCTTGACCCCCAGGGAAACGCCAGCACCGGGCTCGGCATCGACCGCGCCGCACCCGGCAAGAACACCTATGATCTGTTGCTGAATGACGCCTCTTTTGGGGACGCGCTTCACCCGACCATGATCCCCGGACTATCGGTGATCCCGTCTTGTGTCGATCTTGCCGCCGCGGAGCTGGAATTAATTTCGATACCGAGTCGGGAATATCAGCTGGCGAAGGCGCTGCGCCCGCACTGCGCCGCCTATGACTTCGTGTTGATCGATTGCCCGCCAGCACTGGGCCTGTTGACCCTGAACGCCCTGTGTCTGGCCGATGCGGTGCTGGTTCCGCTGCAATGCGAATATTATGCGCTGGAAGGGTTGAGCCATTTGGTGCGAACCATCGACCGGGTGAAGCGCGCCTTCAACCCGATCCTGGAGATACAAGGTGTTGTGCTGACCATGTATGACCGGCGCAACAAGCTGTCCGACATGGTCGCTTCGGATGTGCGGGAACATTTTGGCGATAAGGTCTATCATACTGTAATTCCACGAAATGTTCGGGTTTCGGAAGCGCCGTCGCATGGCCGTCCGGTGTTGCTGTATGACTGGCGCTGTGCGGGCAGCCAGGCCTATATCCATCTGGCGAGCGAGTTGTTGCGCCAGGAACGCAAGGCGGCCGCCTGATGGCAGCCGACGAAGCCAAGCGCCTGGGCCGGGGCCTGTCGGCGCTGCTTGGCGATGAGGCTGAAGATTATGCGTCGCTCGACCGGCTGCGCTTATCGAAAATGGTTCCCGTGGAATTTTTACAGCCCGGCAAGAGTCAGCCGCGAAAACGTTTCGATACCGAATCTAATGCGGCGCTGACCGATTCGATCCGCGAAAAAGGCGTCTTGCAGCCATTGCTCGTGCGGCGCCACCCCAAACAGGCCAATGTTTATGAGATCGTCGCCGGAGAGCGGCGCTGGCGCGCGGCCCAGCAGGCGTCCTTGCGCGAAGTTCCCGTCGTCATCAAGGAGTTGAGCGATAGCGAAGCGCTGGAAATCGCACTGATCGAAAACATCCAGCGCGAAGACCTCACCCCGATTGAAGAGGCGGCCGGATATCAGCGCCTTATCGACGAATTCAAGCACACCCAGGAAGCCCTGGCCCAGGCCGTTGGCAAGAGCCGCAGTCATATCGCCAATTTATTGCGCCTGCTGACATTGCCGGAATCAATCCGCGAAATGGTGAATGACGGCGTGTTGTCGGCCGGCCATGCCCGGGCGCTGATTACCGTCGACGCGCCGGAAGCGCTGGCCAAAAAAATCGTGCGTCGGGGATTGAATGTCCGTCAAACCGAACGGCTGGTGCGCAAGGCGCAAAACACGACAACTTTGCCAACAACCCGCGCCGAAAAAGATCCCAATACCGTGGCGTTGGAAGAAAACCTGACGCAGTTGCTCGGGCTAAAAGTTTTGATCGAGACACGCGGCGAGGGCGGTGCCTTGAAAATAAGCTACAAAACGCTCGATCAACTGGACGGTATTCTACAGCGCCTCACCCATGGTCCCCACCGCGCCGCCGATTGACGCCGGCCACCGCGCGGCATTGCATCCATGACGCCATCTTTACCGGCGTTGTGCGCCGCGCATTGCCAGTCGGGAGATTTGCAATATCGCGCGGCCACATAGCGCGTGGGCCGGCGCACCGGTCTGTTTGCACTGGCGTTCGGCTTCCAGAACCAGTCCGGACGCAATGCCGAGTTTGCGGACAGTCCATTTTCGCAACTGGGCGTGAAAAGCAGGGGCAAGTTTATAGAATACTGTCGGCCGCAATGCTTTCATCGCGGCATCGCGCGTAACGCCTGTGTCTATTTTCGCGCGGGTAAGGAGCAGCCTTGTTAAATGCCGTCCAAGCGCCCGCAAAACCGATACCGGGTTGGCGCCTTCCTGATAGCTTCGGGTCAACGCCTGGTCGGCGGCGAAGCCGTCACCGCCGGCGGCGGCCATAACGAGATTGTCGAGCGACACGGCGCTGGAGTTGCCGACGGACGCCATGGCGTCCTCAAGGGATACCGTCGCGCCCTCGCCTGCGTAAAGCGCTAGTTTTTCCAACTCAGAGCGGCTTATCCCGCGATCCGCGCCTAAATTGGCGCCTAGATACGCCGCCGCGTCATGACTGACGGTAATGCCCCGGATGGCAAGGGTGTCATGTATCAGCCGGTCGAGCGTTTGCGCGTCGTCGGCAAAGCAGGCAATTGCCGCGGCATTAGCCGCCGACTCGAA
>PTKA01000061.1 GCA_002937525.1 Alphaproteobacteria bacterium MarineAlpha10_Bin3 | reverse complement strand
GGCCGAAGTGGGTATTCTGGACCGGGCCCATGGCTCGGCCCTGTTCACCCGCGGCGAGACCCAGGCGCTGGTCGTCACCACGCTCGGCACCGGGCAGGACGAACAGATCATCGATGCGCTTGAAGGCGAGTTCCGCGAGCATTTCATGCTGCACTATAATTTCCCGCCCTATTCGGTCGGCGAAGCGTCGTTTTTGCGCTCTCCCGGCCGCCGCGAAATCGGCCATGGCAAGCTTGCCTGGCGCGCGATCCGGCCCCTGATGCCGTCCAAGGAGGACTTCCCCTATACGGTTAGGATCGTATCGGAAATTACCGAATCGAACGGATCGTCTTCGATGGCGACGGTCTGCGGCGCGTCGATGTCCTTGATGGATGCGGGCGTGGCGCTGACCCGGCCATGCGCCGGCATCGCCATGGGCCTGATCAAGGAAGGCGACGATTACGCCGTTCTGTCAGATATTCTGGGCGATGAAGATCACCTTGGCGACATGGATTTCAAGGTCGCCGGCACCCAGAACGGCATCACGTCGTTGCAGATGGATATCAAGATCACCTCGATCACCGAAGAGATCATGAAAATCGCCCTGGCGCAGGCCAAAGACGGCCGCTTGCACATCATCGGCGAGATGGAAAAGGGTATCTCGACCGGACGCCACGATGTCTCGCAGCACGCGCCGCGGATCACCGTTATAACCGTGCCGCGCGATAAAATTCGCGACGTTATCGGGCCGGGCGGCAAGATGATCCGCGAAATCTGCGAGGTCACCGGGGCCAAGATCGACATCGAGGATGACGGCACCGTCAAGGTCGCGGCGGTCGATCAAGACGCCAGCGACAAGGCGGTGGCCTGGATTCGCTCGATCACGGCGGAGCCCGAGGTCGGCGTGGTCTATGACGGCAAGGTCGTCAAGATCATGGATTTCGGCGCCTTCGTGAACTTCTTCGGCGCCCGCGACGGGCTGGTTCATATCTCGGAATTGGCCAAGGAACGGGTCGGTTCGGTCGGCGATGTGGTCAACGAGGGCCAAACGGTCAAGGTCAAGGTTCTAGCCATCGACGGCCGTGGCAAGGTCAAGCTGTCGATGCGGGTCGTCGATCAGGCGAGCGGCGAGGATCTGGGCGAGGTGGCCCGCGAAGGCGGCCGGCGCTAAACCCCTTAAAGCTGACCCTCGCGGGGGTAATTGGAGCCGGGCGGTGCGCAAGCGCCGCCCGCCTTCAATCGTTGGCGATCATGCCGACGACATTGTAGCCGGCATCGACATGGATAATTTCACCCGTCGTGCCACGGCCCAGGTCGGATAGCAGATAGAGCGCGGCGCCGCCGATTTCGTCCAGGGTGACGCCGCGCCGCAGGGGCGCGTTTTCGGCCTGCCACTTATAGACAAAGCGCGATCCGCTGATCGCGGCGCCGGCCAAAGTGCGCATCGGTCCGGCCGACAATGCGTTGACGCGGATGTTGCAGGGGCCAAGGTCGGCCGCAAGGTAGCGCATGCTCGCTTCCAACGCGGCCTTGGCGACGCCCATGACGTTGTAGTTGGGCATCACGCGGCGCGACCCGGCATAGGTCAGGGTCAGGATGCTGCCGCCATCGTGCATCAGCGCCGCCGCATTGCGGGCGATAGCGGTAAAGGAATAGCAGGATATATCCAGCGACCGGGCGAAGTTTTCGCGCGTGGTGTCGACAAACCGTCCGTTCAGTTCCGCCCGGTCGGAAAAAGCGATGGCGTGGACGACAAAGTCGAGCCCGCCCCACTGCCGTTCGACCGCTGTGAAGACCGCGTCGATACTGTCCTGGTCGGCGACATCGCATTGCAGGACCAAGGGCGCGTCGATCGATTGCGCCAGCGGCCGGACCCGTTTGCCGAAATTGTCGTCCTGAAAGGTCAAGGCGATCTCGGCCTTTTGCGCGGCCAATGTCCGGGCGATACCCCAGGCGATGGAATGGTCGTTGGCCACGCCCAGGATCAGGCCGCGTTTGCCTTCCATTAGATTTTGCGATTTCGTCATTCCACCCTTATGCGCCGGCCAATCCCCCCGATTGCCCGGCAATCCCCCGTAAATGCGTGGCTGTTATTCGCCGTAGCGCTTGAACACCAATGTTGCGTTGGTGCCGCCAAACCCGAAGCTGTTGGACATGACGCAATTCAGCGTGACATCGTCCTGGAGTTCGCGGACGATTGGAATATCCGCCGCCAATGGATCGATTTCGTCGATATGCGCCGATGCGGCAAGAAAACGGTGTTTCATCATCAGCAGCGAATAAATTGATTCCTGTGCGCCGGCGGCGCCCAGGGAGTGGCCGGTCAGCGATTTGGTCGAACTGACCGCGGGCATGTCGTCGGGAAAGACCTGGCGCAGCGCTTCCAGTTCCTTGACGTCGCCAATCGGCGTCGAGGTGCCATGCGCGTTGACGTAATCCACTTTCAGATCCAGATCCGCCATGGCCTGGCGCATGCAGCGCACCGCACCTTCGCCAGACGGTTGAACCATGTCATGGCCGTCCGACGTGGCGCCGTATCCGGCTATTTCGGCATAGATTTTGGCCCCGCGCGCCTTGGCATGTTCGAGTTCTTCCAGCACCAGGACGCCGCCGCCGCCGGCGATCACGAAGCCGTCCCGGTCCTTGTCGAAGGCGCGGCTGGCGACCGCGGGCGTGTCGTTGAATTTGGAGGACAGCGCCGGCATGGCGTCGAACAGCAAAGTGAAGGACCAATGCAGTTCCTCGCCGCCGCCGGCAAACATGAGGTCCTGTTTGCCCCACTGGATCAGCTCGGCGCTATTGCCGATGCAATGCGCGCTGGTTGAACAGGCCGAACTGATCGAATAATTGACGCCGTGGATGCGAAACGGCGTCGCCAGGGTCGCGGAATTCGTGCTCGACATGACTTTCGGCACGACAAAGGGCCCGACGCGTTTGGCGTTGCGCGACCGCAGCGTATCGACGGCGTTGACCATGTTCTTCATCGACGGCCCCCCCGATCCCATGATAAGGCCGGTGCGTTCGTTGGTTATGTCGCTTTGGTCAAGACCGGCATCGTCGATGGCTTCCTGCATGGCGATATAGTTATAGGCGGCGCCATCGCCCATGAAGCGAAGCTGCTTGCGGTCCAGATGGTCCTCCAGGTTGAGCTTGACCGCGCCATGCACATGGCTGCGGAAGCCCAGTTCCTTGTAGGTCTCGCAAAACTCGATCCCGGACCGCCCGGATTTGAGGGAATCGAGAACTTCCGCCTGGTTGTTGCCAATGCTGGATACGATCCCTAGACCGGTGACTACGACGCGCCGCATTTCACAAACCCCGCTACTGCCCCTGGGAATCGACGAACAGGCCAACGCGGATATTCTTCGCCTCGAAGACCGGTTCGCCATCGACCTGTAGCTCGCCATCGGCAATGCCGAGTACGAGCTTGCGCATGAATACGCGTTTCAGGTTGATTATGTAAGTTACCTTCTTGTGCTTTTCCAGCACCATGCCGCTGAATTTCACCTCGCCGACGCCGATCGCCCGCCCCTTGCCGATCCCGCCGAGCCAGCCAAGATAGAATCCGAGCATCTGCCACAAGGCATCGAGGCCAAGGCAGCCCGGCATTACCGGATCGTTCTCGAAATGGCATTTGAAGAACCAGAGGTCTGGATTTATATCGAACTCGGCGACGATCTGGCCCTTGCCATTGGCGCCGCCATCCCCGGTGATCGACGTGATGCGGTCGAACATGAGCATCGGCGGCAAGGGGAGCTTCGCATTACCGGGCCCGAACAGCCGGCCATGGGCGCATTCCAGAAGGTCTTCATAGGAAAAACTGTTGGCTGTATGTTTCACGCCCTATCCTCGCCGCGCAGCCACGCCCATCGGTGCCCCGCAGAGGCTCATTATAACACCGCGCAAATAAAGTGTCGTCGCGTGATCCGGTCTAAACATCGAGGTTTACAACCTTCAGGGCGTTGTTCTGGATAAATTCCCGGCGCGGTTCGACGACATCGCCCATCAATGTCGAGAAAAGGTCGGCCGCCTCGCCTTCATGCGCGACCCGGACCTGCAGGAGGGTTCGGGCATTGGGGTCCAGCGTGGTTTCCCAAAGCTGATCGGGGTTCATCTCGCCCAGGCCCTTGTAGCGTTGTATCGACACCCCTTTGCGGCCCAGCGCCATGATCTGGTCGAACAGGTCGATCGGGCCGGTGACCCTTGTTTGGGCGTCCTTCTTGCGCAAGACGGCGTGTTTGGTGCCGTATCGCGCCTGCAATTCGGGCGCCAGTATATCGAGCCGCCTTGCTTCGGCGCTGCGGATCAAATCGCCGTCGATCGTGTAATTTTGCATCACGCCGCGGCGGGTCCGCTTGAAGGATAACCCGCCATCGTCCTGCGGCGTGCCCTCCCAACCCTGTTCGGTGGGTTCGGACAGGCTATCGAGCCGCTGGGCGATGTAGCGCGCGGCCTCCGCCGCCTGGTCCGGGTCGGACAAGATGCCGGAATTGAGCGCGCCGGCGATCGCCGTCTGTTCGACGACATGGCGGTTGCCGACCTTGCGGATCAACGGCTCCATCAGTTTGGCTGCGACCCGCGCCTGGTTCACGGCTTCCAGCAGGTCCTCGCCGGCCATCTCCACATTATCCGCCAGCGCGAGGACGGCGCCCCTGGCGCCATCGCCAATAAGATATTCCTCCAGTTCCCGGTCATCCTTCAGATAGACGCCCGAATTGCCCTTGCGGGCGCGGTACAGCGGCGGTTGCGCGATATACAGATAGCCCCGCTTCACCAGTTCGGGCATCTGCCGGAAAAAGAACGTCAGCAGCAGGGTGCGGATATGGCTGCCATCGACATCGGCGTCGGTCATGATGATGATGCGGTGGTAGCGGCATTTGTCGGCATTGAAATCATCGTGGCCGATGCCGGTTCCAAGGGCCGTGATCAAGGTGCCGATTTCGGCCGAGCCCAGCATCTTGTCGAACCGCGCGCGTTCGACATTCAGGATCTTGCCGCGCAGGGGCAGGATCGCCTGATTGCGCCGCTCGCGTCCCTGCTTGGCCGAGCCGCCGGCGGAATCGCCCTCAACGATGAAGATTTCGGACAATGCCGGATCGCGTTCCTGGCAATCGGCCAGTTTGCCGGGCAGGCTGGAGATGTCCAGCGCGCCCTTGCGCCGGGTCAATTCCCGCGCCTTGCGCGCCGCTTCGCGGGCCGCTGCCGCCTCGACCACTTTCTGGACCACCTGGCGGGCTTCGGCCGGGTGTTCCTCGAACCATTGGGCGAGCCGTTCGTTGACCACCGATTCGACGACATTGCGCACTTCGGACGAGACCAGTTTGTCCTTGGTCTGGCTGGAAAATTTGGGGTCGGGCACCTTGACCAGAAGGACGCAGGTGAGGCCCTCTCTGGAATCGTCGCCGACAATGGAGACTTTTTCGCGTTTGGCGATGCCGCTGCCGGTGGCGTAGCTGTTGATCTGGCGCGTCAGGGCGGCGCGGAACCCGGCCAGGTGGGTGCCGCCATCGTGCTGCGGGATGTTGTTGGTGAAGCACAGCATCGTTTCGTGATAGCTGTCGTTCCATTGCATGGCGACTTCGACGATGATGCCGTCTTTCTCGCTCACCATCTGGATTATCTTGCCATGCAGCGGCGTGCGCGAGCGGTTGAGATATTGAACAAACGCCTCCAATCCGCCCTGGTAATGCAGGCGGAGGATTTTGGGTTCCGGCAGCCTGGCGTCGGTCAAGACGATATTCACGCCCGAATTCAGGAACGCCAGCTCGCGCAGCCGCAACTCCAGCTTGGCGAAATCGAAGTCGCAATTCTTGAAGACCTCTTCCGACGGCCAGAACGTGATTTCGGTTCCGGTCTCGTCGCCGCACGCGCCGGTCGTCTGCAAATCCACGCCGTCCACGGGGTCGCCATCGCCAAAACGCATCGCGTGGATTTTACCGTTGCGGCGGATGATCAGGTCCAGCCGCGCGGACAGGCCGTTCACGACCGAAACCCCGACCCCGTGCAGCCCGCCGGAAATTTTGTACGAATTCTGGTCGAATTTCCCGCCGGCATGAAGCTGGGTCATGATGACCTGCGCCGCCGAAATGCCTTCCTCGGGATGGATATCCACCGGGATGCCGCGGCCGTTATCGGTCACCGTGACCGAATTGTCGCCGTTCAAAGTAACCGTGATCCGGTCGGCATGGCCGGCCATCGCCTCGTCGATGGCATTATCGACGACTTCGTAGACCATGTGATGCAGTCCGCTGCCGTCTTCGGTATCGCCGATATACATGCCCGGGCGCTTGCGGACCGCCTCCAGGCCGCGCAGCACTTTTATCGACGCGGCATCGTATTCCTCGACCGGGTTCTTTATAACTTCGGCGGCGTCGCTCATATTTTAAAATCTATCCTCTAGGCGCGGGTCAGGGTCGCATTGGCGACGGTGTAGAATTGTGCGTCGGGCTCCAGTTCGCTGAAGACCGCCCGGTCGGTGCCGGTCAGCCAGGCTTGTGCGCCCAGATGGCGGATCTCGGCAAACAGCGCGTGGCGCATTTGCCCATCGAGATGGGCGGCGACTTCATCCAGCAGCAACAGGGGCGCTGTACCGCGCTCCGCCGCCTGCAGGCGCGCATCGGCGAGCACGACCGCGATCAGCAGCGCTTTTTGTTCGCCGGTCGAACATTGTCCGGCCGGCATGTCCTTGGCCAGATGCCAGACCGACAGGTCGCTTAGATGCGGTCCGACGGCCGTGCGGCCCGATTCGGCGTCGCCTTGGCGGCCCCCGGCCAGTTGCGCGCGCAGCCGGTCTTCCGCGTCAAGGGCGGGGCCGGCATTGAGCCAGTCCTCGACCGCGCCGGTCGCGGCGATGCCGGCGCGTGGAAAGGATCCCTGGCTTTGCGCACAGGCGCTGGCCAGGCGGTTCGCCATATCGCGCCTTGCGGCGGCAATCGCAATGCCGCGCGTGGCCATCGTGTCTTCCAGCGCGTTCAGCCAGCCATCGTCGCGGCGGCCCGATTTCAACAGCCGCAACCGTTCGCGCATCGCATGGCCATAGGCGCCGACCCGGGCCGGATGCGCCGCATCGAAGCCAAATACCAGCCGGTCGAGGAACCGCCGCCGGGCCGATGCGCCGTCCACGAACAGCCGGTCCATCTGCGGCGTCAACCAGACCACGCTGACATAGTCGGCCAGCGCGTTCTGTCCTTGCGCCGCGGCGCCATTCACCCGCACCGTCCGCCGCGTGTTGTCCGGCTCCAGCCCGGTGCCGATATCGACCGGCCCCAGCGCCGTCAAG
>PTKA01000060.1 GCA_002937525.1 Alphaproteobacteria bacterium MarineAlpha10_Bin3 | reverse complement strand
CCGCCGGTCTGGCCGGCGAATGCCGCCAGCCGGTCGGCGAAATCCGCCGTGATTTCGGGCGTCATGCGGTAGACGCCGTTCGGCCCGCCGACCAGCACCGCGGTCAGCGGACGCGGCAGAGCGGCCAGCGAGGGGGCGAATTCGCGCGCCGCATCGCATAACCGCGCCGCCGTCACCCGGTGCAGCGCGCCCTTCGTCGTGACGACATTGTCGCCTGAAAGCCGGTCATGCGCGCCGGCGACGACAAGATCGAAGGCGCGCAACGGGATATGCGGGTTCTGGATATAGACCTGGAAGGTCCGTCCGCCGCTGCGCCGCTTGACCTCGCGCGCGGGGCCGATCGCCTTGCGCCCGCAGGAGATCACCAGGTCCGGCCAGGGCGGCGTCAGCGCGTCGCTGTCCGGGGCCAGCCCCATGACGCCGCCGGGCCATAGCCGCGGCGGCAGCCAGGCCCAGGGCGGCCGCAGCCGGATGATTTTTCCCTCGAACGGCAGCCCCACGGCTTCGGCGAGGCCGACCGCCTGGGTGATCATGCCGGCCTTGTCGTCGGTGAGAACCCAGGCGGTTTTAGCGGGCATCGGCGCCGCGCGGTCTCTTGCGCGTTGCGGGTATTTTTGTAATATTATCACCCATACGATTCACACCCGTCAGTGAGGCCGGCCATGAGCAAGGTCAAGCTCGACCGTATCGACCGCCGAATTCTGCACAGCTTGCAGGCCAATGGGCGCATCACCAATGTGGAGCTGGCCCGGCACGCCGGCATTTCCGCGCCGCCCTGTCTGCGCCGGGTGCGGGCGCTGGAAGAAGCCGGCTATATTCGCGGCTATCACGCCGATATCGATCCCGAACGGCTTGAATTCGGCGTCATGGTCTTTGCCCAGGTCGGGTTGACCAGCCAGGCGGAAGCCGATCTTGTCGCCTTCGAGACCCTGATCGCGGGCTGGCCGGAAGTGCGCGAATGTCACATGCTGGCCGGCGAGACCGATTTTTTGCTGAAGATCGTCGCCCGTGACTGGGACACCTATAACCGCTTTCTCACCACGCGGCTCACCGCTGCGCCCAATGTCAGCAATGTCAAATCGGCCCTCGCCATTCGCCTGTCGAAGCAGGAATTCGGCGTGCCGATCGACGTTACTTGAAGCGGACCTTGACGATTTCATAATCCTTCTGCCCGCTGGGGGTGACCACTTCGACCGATTCGCCGACCGACTTGCCGATCAAGGCGCGGGCGATCGGCGCCGCGACCGAAAGCCGGCCCTCATTGACGTTGGATTCATGTTCGCCGACGATCTGGTAGGTGGTCCGCGCGTCGGTTTCTTCATCGGCAATGGTTACGGTCGCGCCGAACTGCACTTTCTTGCCGCTGAGCTTGCTGACATCGATGACCTGCGCGCGGCTGATCGTGTCCTCGATTTCCGCGATCCGGCCTTCGATGAAGCTTTGCTTGTCGCGCGCGGCGTGATACTCGGCGTTTTCCGACAGGTCGCCATGTTCGCGGGCAATGGCGATTGCCTTGATTACGGCGGGGCGCTCAATCGATTTGAGGGTCTTGAGCTCTTCCTGCAGGTTTACATAGCCGCCTGAGGTCATGGGAACTTTTTGCATCGCCTTTATTCAACTCCAGCACAAAAAATACGCGCCGCGGATTCCCTCATGGGGCAAGGTCCGCCAGATTCGCCGTATCGTCAATGTTCAAGAAATTTATTTGAAGCCGGGTACCGTATCCAAAATTAGGACGCTTTGATAAAATAGGACTGCAAGGGCGCAACATCAAGGGATCCGGCGCGAATTGCCTGAATTGCGCGGGTCGCGGCGCGGGCGCCGGCGGCGGTGGTGAAATAGGGAATCGCGCGCATCAAGGCGGTGCGCCGCAACTCGAAACTATCCTTGATCGCGGTCTGTCCCTCGGTGGTGTTGAAGATCAGATCGACTTCGCCGTCGATCATCGCATCGACGATATGCGGCGATCCTTGCAGGACCTTGTTGATCGGGCGCACCGCGATAGCGTGATCGTCGAGGAATTTGGCGGTGCCGCCGGTCGCCATGATGTCGAATCCCATCGTTGTCAACTCACGCGCCAGATCGGCCATCGCCGGCTTGTCGTCGTTGCGCACGGAGATGAAAACCGTGCCGCCTTGCGGCAGGTCGACCCCGGCGCCAAGCTGCGCCTTGGCGAAGGCGCGGGCGAAATCGCTGTCCAGCCCCATCACCTCGCCGGTCGATTTCATCTCCGGGCCAAGCATCACATCGACGCCGGGGAACCGCGCGAACGGGAACACCGCTTCCTTGACCGCGACATGGGCGCCGATGCGGCCGCCATCGAGATCGAAGGCGGAAAGTTTCTCCCCGGCCATGATTCGGGCGGCGATCTTGGCGATCGGCACGCCGGTCGCCTTGGCGACGAACGGCACGGTGCGGCTGGCCCGGGGATTGACCTCGATGATATACACATCGCCGTCCTTGACCGCGTATTGCACATTCATCAAGCCGACGACGTTCAGCCCATGGGCGAGAATCTCGGTCTGCCGGCCGATCTCGGCGATCACGTCATCGGGCAGCGAATAGGGCGGCAGCGAACAGGCGCTGTCGCCGGAATGGATGCCGGCTTCCTCGATATGCTCCATGATGCCGGCGACATAGACCGTGTCGCCATCGCAGATCGCATCGACGTCGATTTCGATCGCATCGCGCAGGAAACGGTCGATCAATACCGGGCGGTTGCCCGATACCTGGACCGCATTGGCCATGTAGCGGCGCAGCCCGTGAATGTCGTGCACCAATTCCATCGCCCGGCCGCCCAGCACATAGGATGGCCGGATCAGCACCGGATAGCCGATATCGGTAGCGATCCGTTCGGCCTGTTCGAGCGAGATGGCGGTGCCGTTGGGCGGCTGGCGCAGGCCCAGTTTCTTCAGCAATTTCTGGAAGCGTTCGCGGTCCTCGGCCAGATCGATGGCGTCCGGGGCGGTTCCCAGGATCGGCACGCCGGCCTCATCGAGGGCTGCGGCGAGCTTGAGCGGCGTCTGTCCGCCGAACTGGACGATGACGCCGTGGAAATCGCCCTTTTGCCGTTCGACCCGGATCACGGCCAGCACGTCCTCGATGGTGAGCGGTTCGAAATACAGCCGGTCGGCGGTGTCGTAATCGGTCGAGACGGTTTCCGGGTTGCAGTTGACCATGATGGTTTCGTAACCCGCTTTCGACAGCGCAAACACCGCGTGAACGCAACAATAGTCGAATTCGATGCCCTGTCCGATCCGGTTCGGGCCACCGCCAAGAATGACCACCTTGGCGCGGTCGGTGGGGTCTGACTCGCATTCCGGCGCGTCGCCGCCCTCGAAACTGCTATACATATACGGCGTCAGCGATGCGAATTCCGCAGCACAAGTGTCGATCCGCTTGAAGGTGGGATGAATGTCCAGTGCGGTTCGCCGGTCGGTCACCGCCGCTTCGCTAATCCCCGCCAGTTCGGCCAGCCTTGCGTCGCAAAATCCTTGCGCTTTCAACGCCAGAAAATCCAGCGCATCGGTCGGCAGGCCGTCGCGGCGCACCGTGTCTTCGACCCGCACCAGATCTTCGATCTGGGCCAGGAACCAGGGGTCGATCTTGCAGGATTCATGGATATCGGCAAGCGAAAGGCCGTGCCGGAACGCCTGGGCGACGATCAGCAACCGGTCGGGGACCGGTCTGGCCAGTGCTGCGCGGACCGCGTCCGGGTCGGGCGCATTATCGATGACCACCTCGTTCAACCCGGTCAGGTCGGTTTCCATCGACCGCAGCGCCTTTTGCAGGCTTTCGGCGAAGGTCCGGCCGATCGCCATGGCCTCGCCGACCGATTTCATCGACGTCGTCAACAGCGGTTCGGCACCGGGAAATTTCTCGAAGGTGAAGCGCGGTATCTTGGTGACGACATAGTCGATCGACGGCTCGAAACTGGCCGGCGTAACCTTGGTGATGTCGTTGTCGATTTCATCCAAGGTGTAGCCGACCGCCAGCTTGGCCGCCACCTTGGCGATGGGAAAGCCGGTCGCCTTGGAGGCCAGCGCCGAGGAGCGCGAGACCCGCGGGTTCATTTCGATCACCAGCAGCCGGCCGTCCTCGGGGTTGACCGCGAACTGGACGTTGGACCCGCCGGTATCCACCCCGATTTCGCGCAGGCACGCGATCGAGGCGTTGCGCATGATCTGGTATTCCTTGTCGGTCAGGGTCAGCGCCGGGGCGACGGTGACCGAATCGCCGGTATGGATGCCCATCGGGTCGATGTTTTCGATCGAACAGATAATGATGCAGTTGTCCGCCTTGTCGCGGACCACCTCCATCTCGTACTCCTTCCAGCCAAGCACGGATTCCTCGACCAGTACCTCGGTCGTCGGCGAGGCGCGCAGGCCGCCGGCGATCAGATCGGCGAATTCCTGGCGGTTATAGGCGATGCCGCCGCCGGTGCCGGCCAGGGTGAAGGACGGCCGGATGATCGACGGCAAGCCGGTACAGTCGAGCGCCGCCAGGGCTTCTTCCATATTGTGCACGACGCGCGAGCGCGGACATTCCAGCCCGATCGATTCCATCGCCTGGCGGAATTGCAGGCGGTCTTCGGCCTTGGCGATGGCGGCCGAGGTGGCGCCGATCAGCTCGACGTTGAATTCGGCCAGCGTGCCGTCCGCTTCCAGCGCCATTACGGTATTCAGCCCGGTCTGCCCGCCCATGGTCGCCAGCAGCGCGTCGGGCCGTTCGCGCGCGATAACGCGGCGCACCATCGCCGGCGTGATCGGCTCGACATAGGTCGCGTCGGCCAGATCCGGGTCGGTCATGATCGTCGCCGGATTCGAATTGACCAGGATCACCCGGTAGCCTTCTTCTTTCAACGCCCGGCACGCCTGGGTTCCCGAATAATCGAATTCGCAGGCCTGCCCGATGATAATCGGCCCGGCACCGATGATGAGGATCGATTCGATATCGGTGCGTTTAGGCATGGCCGTCCATCATCGCCATGAACCGGTCGAACAAATAGTGGCTGTCTTGCGGGCCGGGCGAGGCTTCGGGGTGGTGCTGGACGCCGAAGACCGGGCGGTCGGTGGCGCGCAGGCCTTCCATGGTGCCGTCGAACAGGGATTTATGGGTCATCTCGACATATTCGGGTAGCGAATCCGGCAGCACGACGAAGCCGTGATTCTGGCTGGTGATTTCGACCTTGCCGGTTTGCAGATCCTGCACCGGATGGTTGGCGCCGTGATGGCCGTGATGCATCTTTTGCGTTCGCGCACCGAGCGCCAGCGCGAGGATCTGATAGCCAAGGCAGATGCCGAAAATTGGCGTGCCGGACTGGATTATTGCCTGGACCGCCGGGATCGCGTATTCGCCGGTCGCCGCCGGGTCGCCGGGGCCGTTGGACAGAAAAACGCCGTCGGGTTCGAGGCGCAGGATATCCTGCGCGCTGGCCGTGGCCGGCACCACGGTTACAGCACATCCCAGAGCGGCGAGGCAGCGCAGGATATTGCGCTTGGCGCCGAAATCGACCGCCACGACCTTGTGGCGTTTCGCTTTCAGCCGGCCATAGCCTTGACCCAGCGTCCATCCGGTTTCGGTCCACTCATGGGGCGCATCGCAGGTTACCGTCTTCGCCAGATCCATGCCTTCGAGCCCCGGCCAGCGCGTGGCCTGGCCGCGCATTGCCGCCACATCGAAGCTGCCGGCCGGGTCGTGCGCGATCACGCCGTGCGGCGCGCCGGCCTCGCGGATGCGCCGCGTCAGCCGCCTGGTATCGACCCCGGCGATGCCGATCAGATTGTGATCGCGCATCCAGGCATCGAGATGCCGGGTGGCGCGGAAATTGGACGGTTGGGTGATTGCCGCGCGCAGCACGCAGCCCCGCGCGGCGGGATGAAGGGTCTCGATATCCTCGGCATTGGCGCCGGTATTGCCGATATGGGGGAAGGTGAAGGTGATGATCTGTCCGGCATAGGACGGGTCGGAGAGGATTTCCTGATAGCCGGTGATCGCGGTGTTGAAGCAGACCTCGCCGACGGCGCTGCCGACGGCGCCGATGCCCCGGCCCCAGAAGATGCCGCCATCAGCCAGAATCAACGCCGCCGTACTGCCTGGTGGCGGCTGGCCGGTCGTCATCGTCTGGTTCGGCATGCGCGGACCGCGTCCTTATATCAAGGGTAGAGGGGGTGCATAATGCTGATTTACCACGAAGAATCGTCGGCGGATACCAGCCGTAGCGCGGCATCATGTGCAAATTGGCGGTGTTCTAAGCAAAACGCGTGCCGTGGTCAAGAGAAAACGATAAATTTATGTCTTTGTTTTCAAATAGTTATAAAATTATCCGAGATTGCCAACCAGAACCGGATCGGTTACCGTTTCGCCATCACACCGGGAAATGGTTGATAGGGGAGGGCGGGCGTTTGCGTGACGCGTTGAGCAATGCGCTGAAGGACGCGATGCGGGCGAAAGACAAAACCGCCGTCGCCACATTGCGCCTGATCCTGGCCGCCTTGAAGGACCGCGATATTGCGGCGCGGACCGCCGGCGACCGCACCGAGGTCGATGACGGCCAGATTTTTGTCATGCTACAGACCATGGTCAAGCAGCGGCATGGCAGCATCGAGATGTATGAGCAGGGCGACCGCCCGGAACTGGCGCAGCGCGAACGCGACGAAATCGTCATCATCGAACGGTTTTTGCCGCGCCAGCTCGACGCTACCGAAATCGATGCGGCGGTGGCCGGCGTGATCGAGGAAATCGGCGCCGACAGCCTGAAGCAGATGGGCAAGGTGATGGCGGCGCTGCGCGCGCGCTACACCGGTCAATTTGATTTCGGCAAGGCTGGCGCCATCGCCAAGCAAAGGCTATCTTGACCTTCTAGGAGCGGATTCGGGTTAGATGGCGTTTCCAAATCGTTTACTTGAAGATATTCGCGCCCGGACCGGGTTGGCGGATGCGATTGCCCGGAAAGTCAAACTGACCCGCCGCGGCCGCGAATATGTCGGGCTGTGCCCCTTTCACCACGAAAAATCGCCCTCCTTCACCGTCAACGAGGAAAAGGGCTTCTATCATTGCTTTGGCTGCGGTGCGCATGGCGATGTGATTTCCTTCGTCATGAACACGGCTGGATTGTCGTTTCCCGAAGCGGTCGAGCGGCTGGCCGGCGACGCCGGGCTTGAAATCCCGGTCGAAACGCCCGAAGCCCGTGCGCAAGCCAAGCGCCAGGCCGGGCTGCATGACGTGATGGCGGCGGCCTGCACCTGGTTCGAAGGCCAACTTCGCGCCCCGGCCGGGCGCGCGGCACTGGACTATCTGCACGCACGCGGCTTGCTGGATTCGACGATTCAAAAATTTAGATTGGGCTTCGCGCCGGACGGAGTTTTCTTGCGCACCGCCGAT
>PTKA01000006.1 GCA_002937525.1 Alphaproteobacteria bacterium MarineAlpha10_Bin3 | reverse complement strand
CCATCATCAAGCCAAGATAGGAGCGCGGACCGTCGGCCCATTTATCCTTCAGCCGCGCGCCGCCGGTGCCCTGCAGATCGATATCCAGCAGCGCCCCGGTCATGGCGTCGAAGCCGGTGGCGAAGACGATGGCGTCGAGCGCGTATTGCGCCTGCGCGGTGCGCAGGCCGGACGGCGTGATCGTTTCGATCGGCGCGCTGGCGACATCGACCAGGGTTACGTTGTCGCGGTTGTAGGTTTCGTAATAGCCAGTGTCGAGGATCAGGCGCTTGGTGCCGATGGGGTGGCCTTTGGGGGCCAGCAGTTCGGCCACGGCCGGGTCGTTGACGGTCTTGCGGATCTTGTTGCGCACGAATTGCGACGCGGTGTCGTTGGCTTCCTTGTTCACCAGCAGGTCGTTATAGGCATAAAGGAAGCTGATCGAGCCGCCTTCGGCCCATTTCGCCTCGTAGAGCGCTTCGCGTTCGGCCGGCGTGGCGTCGAGCGCCGATTTATCCGGCGGCGGATAGCCGGAAATACCGAACGGCGTGTCGTAGGCGGCCCGGCGGCGTTGCACATATTGCGCCTTGTGCCGCTTTTCAATGCCGGGGTCCATCGCGCCGTTGCGGGCCGGCAGGCTGAAATTAGCGGTGCGCTGGAAGACATGCAAATGACGGGCTTGTTTGGCGATATGCGGGATCGATTGTACGCCCGACGCGCCGGTGCCGATAACGCCGACCCGCAGGCCGGTGAAGTCCACGCCGTCATGCGGCCACAGGCCGGTGTGGTACCAGTCGCCTTTGAAGCTCTCCAGGCCGGGAAAGTCCGGCACGCGCGGCGTCGAAAGATTGCCCGTCGCCATGATGCAGACCGGCGCAGAGACCACGCCGTGCCGGTCGGTTTCCAGGATCCAGCGGTTATGCGCATCGTCGAATTTGGCGGCACGGACGCGCGTGTCGAAGCGGATGTCGCGGCGCAGATCGAGGCGTTCGGTGACGTGCCTGATGTAGCGCAGGATTTCGCTTTGCGTGCCGTAGCGTTCCGGCCACCGCCATTCCTGCTGGAGGTCGTTGCTGAAGGAATAGGAATATTCCATGCTTTCGACATCACAGCGGCAGCCCGGATAGCGGTTCCAGAACCAGGTGCCGCCCACGTCGCCGCCGGCCTCGAAGACCACGGCCTTGCGTCCGATGGCGCGCAGGCGATGCAGTGCGTAGAGCCCGCTGACGCCGGCCCCGACGATGATGACATCGAATTCGGACGTGGCATTGTGGTTCGCGGCTAGCGGCATCGATCGGCTCTCCTGACTGAAACTCGGGGCACGGCCAGCATAATGACCGGCTGGCGGCCTGTCCGCTTTTGATTTGGATCGGCGCGCTTTGCTATAAGATGTGGCGTTATGGGTGGCTGAAGGGCGGAATAAATGGCTATTTCGACGATTACGGCGCGCGGGACAGACGGCGATGACGCCCTCATGCGGGCCTATCTTCGGGATGGTGAGAAGCGCGCCCGCGCCCTGAACAACCGCGGGCCGCTGCGCTTCAACGCCGATGGTTCGCTGGATGCCGGCATCCTCGACGCCTATTGGCGCCACGGCTTCTATATTTTCGAAGGCGTGCTGGACGCCGGGGAACTGGCCGATATCGAAAAAGATCTGTTCGATATCCTCGAACGGCTGCCGACCGGGCGGGATTCGCGCGTCGACGCCAAGGGCCGCCCGGCGCGGGGCGTCGATTGCGAGGCATCGACGCTGTTCTGGTCCAAACCGCTGGGCGACCCCTTTGGCGGCACCGATCTGGCCAATGGCCGGCATCCGGTGAAGATGGCGGAACCGGTTCCGGACCCCGACGCCCCCGAGGAAATCGTCTATCTGATCCTCGGGTCGCTGCAATTCTCCGATGCGTGTTTGCGGGTCTACGGCCACCCCGGGCTACTGGCGATCGCCGCCGCGATCAACGGCGACGATTTCACGCCCTTCAACGAGGCGCTTTTTATCAAGGAGCCGGGGCGCGGGGCGTCCGTTGCCTGGCATCAGGACGGCACCACCCATTGGGACAGCCCCGACTGGGACCAGGGCTGCCATGGCTTCAACTTCATGGCGCACCTCTATGGCTGTACGGCGGCCAACGGGGTCTGGGTCGTGCCGGGCACGCATAAGCTGGGCAAGGTGGACATCAAGGCGATGGTCGAAGAATCGGGGTCGCAGCGGCTTGGCGACGCGCTGCCGCTGATCTGCGAACCCGGCGACGTTGCGATCACCAACCGGCAAACGCTGCATGGCTCGTTCGCCAATACCAGCGAAGATTGGCGGGTGACGGTCAATTTCGGGTTTCATCGCCGGTCGTCGGTGCTGGGCGTCAGGGGCGGCGGGGTGCATAACGCGCCGGAAGTTTATGATCTGGCCCGCATCCGCGCGCGGTCCCGGATGATCGGGTACGCCATCGATGCGCGGTGCCAACGCTTTCCCGACGAGACGCCGTTCGACTACGCCCCGTTCGCCGATTCAGGCGAGCGCTACCAGTGGAATGCGGAGGCGAAAGCCGGGTTGAAGGATTACAATTTGCTCGATTTGAGCATCTGAAGGCCGGCTCCTTGGTATTAATTCTGGTCGGGTTTTTCGCCTTCTGGATTATCCTTGCGCAGGGCGGCTTTTTCCTGCTTCGCGGCCTGACGTGCGGCCTTTTTCAAGGCGCGGGCTTTTTCGCGTTCGCGGCGTTCAAAGCCGTAATTCGGTTTTCTGGCCATCGGCTTCCAATCGGTGTGCGGCGGGCTTCAGGATAGGAAAGCCCGCATTGCCACGGGCCTCCAGCGAGGCGCAATGTGGCGAGTGGGCATGCAAAAAACAAGGATAATATTTGCCCGTGCGCGGCCGGCCGTTGTGTCAACCGACCCAGAACGCCTTTTCAAGATCGTCGAATTCTTTAGCCGGCCCCTCGAATTTGTTCCGGCCGAGTTCCAGAACATAGACATAGTCGGCAATCTTCAGGGCCTGGCGGATTTCCTGATCGACGATCAGAATCGACAGATTGTCGCGCGACGTCAGTTCCTGCAACATCTGGTAGACTTCCTGCGCCAGCATCTTGGACAGGCCGGCGGTCGGCTCGTCGATCAACAGCATCTTGGGTTCGGCCATCAAGGTGCGGCTGATTTCGACCATGCGCTGCTGGCCGCCGGACAATTCGCCGGTGATCTGTTTGCGTTTTTCCTTGAGGATCGGGAAGCGTTCGTAATTCGCCTCGATTTTATCGCGGATCGTTTTCTTGTCGCGCTTGAAGGTCCAGCCGCCCAATTCCAGATTTTCTTCGACCGACATATCCTTGAAGATACTGGGCTGTTGGGGGATATAAGCCAGCCCCTTGAGGATTTTTTCGTGGGTTGGAACATCGATGATGCTCTCGCCTTGCAGCAGAATTTCCCCCGCATTCGGCTTCAGGAAGCCAAACATCGCCTTCAGCGCGGTTGATTTGCCGACCCCATTGGCGCCCAGGATCGCCGTGATCTGATTTTTTCGCGCCGTGATATTCAGGCCCGATATGATATTCAGATCCTTGTAATACCCGACGTCGAGGCCGATAATTTCAAGCATCGCTTCGGTTTGTGCAGGTTCGGCCATTGTCAGGCTTGGCTTGCTTGCGCGTCGTGATGCATATCTTCATCCTCGTCCGTCCCCAGATATGCTTCGATCACGGTGGGGTCGCGCTTGACTTCGTCCGGGGGCCCATCGGCGATCAGAACGCCGCCGTTCAGCACCAGCAGGCGCTTGCACAGCGTGAAAATCGAATCCATCTGATGGCTGATCAGGATGATCGCCTTGCCGGACTCGTTCACCCGGTTGATATAATTATAGATAATCTCCATCAGCGATGGATGAACGCCGGCAAACGGTTCGTCCAGAATGATCACTTCGGGGTCGTGCATCAACAGCCGTCCGAGTTCGAGCAGCTTTTGCTGGCCGCCGGAAAGGGCTTGCGCATATTCGTTGCGCAGGTGATCGATGGTCAGGAATTCAAGAATTTCCATCGCTTTTTCGGCAATGCGGGCCTTGGAATACCCCCGGTCCAGCGCCATCGCCGGGACATAAAGATTTTCCAGTACCGTCATGCGGCGGAACGACCGGGTTACCTGGAAGGTTCGGCCCAGCCCCACCTTGGCCACCTGATAGGGGGCCAGCTGGTCGATGCGCACGCCATTCAAATACACCGTTCCGCTGTTCGGTTTTATAGCGCCGTCCAAAATGTTGGTCAGGGTCGTCTTGCCGGCCCCGTTGGGGCCGATCAGGCCGATCAGTTCCGCCCCGTTGATCTCGAATTCGACGCCCTTGAGGACCTGCAATCCGCCGAAGCGCTTGTGAAGGTCATGGACCACAAGATTGGTCATGGCGTGTTCTCTGCGTTGCGTTTGGCCATGGTTTCCTTGCGAACATGGCCGCGCTTGAAATAGTCGATCATTGGCACCAGCAGACCCTTGGGCGAGAACCGCAAGGTCAGCATCAACAGGATGCCGAACACGACCAGACGCCATGTCGTCATATCGACAACGATGGGCCCGATCTCGAAACTGTTGCGCAGATATTCCAGCATATATTCCAGCAGGATGGCGCCGAGCGCGGCGGCGACGAAATGCTCGACCCCGCCGATGACCGCCATGGCGACCACCAGGCTCATTTGCAGGATGATCAGATTGTTCGGTGAAATGATCCGGATGTAATGCGCCATCATCGCCCCGGCGGCGGCCGCCATCATCGAGGTGATGACGAAGACCAGAACCTTGTAGCGGACCGTGTTGACCCCCAATGCGGCCGCTGCGTCCTCGTCTTCGCGCAGCGCCCGCACGAACAGCCCGAATTTGGACTTGGCCAGCCAGGTCAGGATGCCGAGACAGGCCAGCAGCAAGAAAAACATCGCAAAATAGGGCGGCAGCTTGTCGGTTTTGTCGAATTGGTGGCCGAACAGGGTGATGCCATTATCGAATAAATATGGCAGCTCGATACCGGCCTGGCCCCGCGTCACCGCAATTTCGGCGCTGACGGTGGCGCGCAGAATTTCCGAGAACCCCAGTGTGAACAACGCCAGATAGGCGGCGCGCAGCGGCAGCACCAGAAGCCCGATCAGAAGCCCGAAGATACCGCCCATCATCGTGCCCAGCGCGATGCCGAGCCAGACCGGCATCGGCGTGACCTGAACGCTGCCGTCCCAGATGTCGAGCGCCTGACGCAAACAGTCCTGGGTCAAGGTGGAGGAGGTGATGCCGATCGGATCGAGGATGATCAGATACATATCGCCAATCGGGAACTCGGTGCAAAGGTTGGTTGGCACCGGCGTGAGGTAGAGGTAATGGCTGAACAGCGCGGTCGTGTAGGCACCGATCCCCATGAAGCCCATATGGCCGAATGAGAACTGTCCGGCATATCCGGCCAGCATCGACCAGCTTGACGCCAGAATCGCGTAGAAGAACCCGGTTATCAGGATATGCATGATATAGGGGTAGTCATTGGCGCTGTAGACGAACGGGAAGATCGCGAAGGCCGCGATCAGGGCCGCGCCGGCCATTTGCGGGATGTTTTTCTTGTTCATCAGAACTTGCCGTGCGTGCCGCTGGCGAATTTCCGTCCCAGCAGGCCGGTCGGCCGCAGCAGCAAGGTCAGCGTCAGGACGATCATGCCATAGGCGGGTATGTAGGACGCCGCCTTCTGCGGGTCGGGGATACAGCCGGTCCCCGCCGCCTCGACCAGGCCGACGATGATGCCGCCAAGGAACGCGCCGGGAATCGATCCGAGGCCACCCAGGACGACGATGACGAAGGACCGCAACGCCGGGATCGCGCCGACTTGCGGCAGCCATGAAAACGCCTGCACCAGCATCGCCCCGGCCAGGGCGGCGATCATGCTGCCCAGCGCGAAGGCCAGCATGTTCATCCGGTCCGGGTTGATACCGGCGATCGCCGCCGCCTGCCGGTCCTGGCTGACCGCGCGCAAAGCCTTGCCGGTCCAGGTGTGGCGCAGAAAATACATCAGCGCGATAAATACCAGGATGCACATCACCGCCGCCGTGAAGCGCGGGTTGGAAATCGAGATGGTTTCGAACAGCTCCATATTGCCGCGGCTGGTCTTGATCAGCCACGGGTCTTCGGCCGAGGGCAGGCGCAGCCGGGGAAAATCGAAAAACCGCTTGGCCTTGACCGGGTTGGCGCCGACCGTGGCCTGAACGAAATACTGCAACGTAAAGGCCAGCCCGAAGGTGATGAGGATGCCGTATTCGACCGGGCGGTCGACTCTGCCATCATACATCGGGGTCAAGAACAGCCGCTCGAACAGCGCCCCCAGCATGAAGGTGAGAATGCACGCGGCGGCGATGCCGACTATCGGCGTAACTTCCGGAAACAGGACGGTGGTCATGAAATAGGTGACCATGCCGCCGATCATGTAGAACTCGCCATGGGCGAAACTGACCACGCCCAGAATCGAGAATATCAAGGTCAGGCCAAGCGCCATAAACCCATATATGATGCCGATTATCACCCCATTGGAAATTTGCGAGGCAACGAACGAACCGTTGGTGACGCAAAGATTTCCAGGGTCGGCCAATGCAAAGGCGGTCATGAATACGCCGAGCGTGCCAAGCGTCGCAAAGATAATCAGCCGCGTGGTGATTTCCGGCGTTTTGATCCATAGCGGCACCAGCCCGATCGGGCCCGTCGCCGCCCCCATCATGGAACCGAGCAGCCTTGTGCTGGACGTGTCGAGATCCTTGTGGAGATAAACATAGCGGGTCGCGATGCTGCCCAAAACGCCCCAGAACATCATCCAGCCAAGCGCTGCCCAAAAAAAGACGGGAAATTCCACCTCATACCCTCGTTGGCATTGCGGAAAGAAAATTGAATAAAATAAAAGAACGAGGTCTGCCGGCGGCGGCAAAGATTGCTTAACCGCCGCCGGCATCCCGCATTCTTGGTTGCGACCGGATTATTTTTTGACGTAGATCGCGGGGCCGGTCTTGTACTTGTCGGGCCAGATGATGACGGATTCGGTCGATAGCTCGCCTTCTTTTTGGTATTGAATCATGGTCATGGCGGGATCGGGCCACTGGTGCCACCATTCATCCCCCTTGCCATCGACACTGGGATCTTTCTTGGAGCCATAGGGGAAGTAAATCCGCCCAAGCGTGCCGTCATGGGAAATATTTTCAAGCGCAATGACGATCTTGGCGCCGTCGGTGGATTTGGCCTCGTTGATGGCCTGGGCAAGAATCGAAATCGAATCATAGGCTTCCAGCGCATAACTCTCGATCGCGCCTTTGCCGGTCTTGGCTTTGTAGTCTTCGTTCAGCTTCTTGGCTTTGGCGTTCCAGGTCGAAACCGGCGTGCCGATGCGCTGCACGAAGGCATAATTGCCGTCGGGTACGTTCTGCCACCAGGCTTTGCTTTCCAGGGCCACCTGGCCGGCTTGAAAGGGAATGCCCTGCGGGCCGATGCCGGCGTCGGCAGCCTGCTGGGCAAAGTTATATCCCGCTTCGCCGGTATTCAGGACGATGATGTAGTCGGGTTTTTCCGCCTTGACACGCTGGATGATGCCGGAAAAATCCTGGGTGCCGATATCGACACCGAAGATCACCGACTTGACCCCGTTCTTGGCCAGCCCCTTGGAGGTTTCTTCGGCGGCCGGAATGCCGTAATCGGTGTTTTCGGTGACAATCGCGACCTTTTTCACATTGGGAACCCGCAGAGCGGCCTTCCACAAGGTGGCGGACGCCCAGGAACTCAACGGGGCGATGCGAAAGATATATTGCTGCTTGTCGCCGGTAATCGTGTCATTCCAGGTTTCGGCGAAGACGGTGGGAATGCCGCGCGCGTTCGACACATCCTTTGCAGCGACGCCAACGGAACTATGATACCCGCCGCCGATGGCGACGACGCCATCCTGCGTGATCAGCTTTTCCATGATGGCCGACGCCTTTTCCGGCAAGCCTTCGGTGTCGGCGATCACCACTTTGACCTTGCAGCCCAGAACGCCGCCTGCCGCATTGATGTCGCGTTCGGCAAACAGCATGGCGTCGCGCATGGCTTCTCCGCCGCCAACCGCGCCGGGCGCCGAAAGCGGCGCCAGCCCGCCGATCTTGATCGGGCACTTCGCCGCTATTGCGGCGGATCCCGAGAACGCGATGGCTACCGCGACGGCGGCCACCGAAACTAATGCTTTTTTCATCTTAATTCCTCCCTGTTATCGAATTTGAATTCGCCGGACCGCATATTTGCGTTATCCAGGCCGTTGTTCTTCATTGCCTTTGCCAAATCGTCTCTATCTAAAGGCATGGGTGTTAGATCATATTCTTCAAATATGTAAAGCAAGTTTTAGTATCGATTGTAAATGTATCTGAATCGGTAGAATCCATGCCGAATCGCCATGGCCTTCATAGTCGGCCGGTAAAGTCTTGGGCGGCGGCCTTGGTTGTTCAATGACGCGGCGCGGCCTATATTCGGTCACCCTGCAATGACGACGCCTGGAGGTCCGCAACGATGGATGAATTGGCCAAACAGCAGCGATTCTTGCTGGAAATCGAGCAGGGCATTCGCGAAGCCAACCGCGAAGTCATCCATGAACGTATCCCGCCGATCACGGCGGAGAACCTGTTGCCGTTTGCGGTTTCGGTCGCCCGCCTGCGCGCCCGCTACCTGGAAGCAGCGTTCAAATTCGCCGAGAAAGCCGGCGGCGACCCGATCAATGACGACGAGGTTGCCGATATGCGCCTGCAGCGGCAGACCTATGAGGAAGCGCGCAACGCCTTCGAAGCGTTGCGCCACGCCATCGAACGCGGCTATGTCAAAATCGGCGATTCTTGATGCCGCCACGGGCCGGGGACCCTGCCATGCGCGTCGTCATCGCGATGATGAAGCACGAAACCAACACCTTTTCGCCGGTGCCGACGCCGCTTTCGCGCTTCGCCCGCGGGACCCCGCTGCCGCCGCGCGGCGATGCCGCCTATGCGGCGTTCAAGGGCACGGGATCGGCGATGGGCGCCTATATCGACCTGGCCGAACGCGAAGGCTACCGGATCGTCACCCCGATCGCCGCCCAGGCGACGCCGAGCGCGCCGGTCCACGATGACGCCTACGAGGCGATCTGCGACGCGATCTGCGAGGCGGTTGCAGACGGCTGCGACGCCATCATGCTGGATCTGCATGGCGCCATGGTGACGCAGAGCCTGGAGGATGGCGAAGGCGCGCTACTGGCCAGGATTCGCGCCATCGACCCGGATGTGCCGATCGCGGTCACGCTCGACATGCACACCAATCTATACCCGGCAATCGTCGAAAACGTGACTACTTTGGCCGGCTATCAGACCTATCCTCATATCGATAATTACCAATCGGGCATGCGCGCCGGCGAAGCCTTGATCAAGGTCCTCAACGGCGCGGCGACGCCGACCATCGCCTGGGGCAACCGGCCGATGCTGCCCCATGTCATGCGCCAGGGCACCGATGATTTCCCCAATTCCGAACTGCAGGCGCGGGCCAGGGAAATGGAACAAGGCGAGGCGATGATCGCGACCTTGTTCGTCGGGTTTCCCCATGCCGATATCCGCAATGCGGGCTTGAGCGCGGTCGTCGTCACCGACGACGATCCAGGTGCTGCGCGCAGGCTTTGCGACGAATTGCTCGATGCGGCGTGGCGCGACCGGGCCGCCTGGGTCTACCGGATCGAACCGCTGGCGGAATCGATATCCCGCGCCAAATCGGCCACCAGCGGTCCGGTGATCCTGCTCGATCATTACGACAATGCGGCGTCCGGCGGCACGATGGACACGATGACCGTGCTGGGCGCGATTTTCGATGCCAGACTGGAAAATGTCGCGGCCTTCGCGATTTTCGATCCCGATTGCGTGCAAACCATGATCGCGGCCGGGGTCGGCGCCCGCGTGACCGTGATGCTTGGCGGCAAAATGGACATGCCTTCGATCGGTCGGCGCGGCGAACCGCGCGAAGTGAGCGGCATGGTCAAGACGATATCGCTTGGCCAGTACCGCAACCGGGGCCCGGCGTCGAAGGGGCTGCTGATGGATCTGGGGCCAACCGTCGTCCTCGATACCGGCGCGGTGGAGATCGTCGTCATCTCGCGTCAGAGCGAACCCAACGACCTTGCCTGCTTCCTCAGCCTGGGCATCGATCCGGCGGCCAAGAAATATCTGATGCTGAAAAGCCGGGTGCATTACCGCGCCGGGTTCGGCCCTATCGCCAGCCAGGTGATCGAATGCGCCGGCACCGGGGTCTGCACCTCGGACTACGATCAATTGACGTTCAAGAATGTGCGCCGGCCGATCTATCCGCTCGATCTCATCAACGACCCGAATCACACCGAGGAGCGTTGAAATCGCCAGTTGCATTCTCTAATGGCGGGCCTGCGAACCTGTTCCGTCTGCGGTAGCGATGCGCTGGTTGCGGTCCTGGAACTGCCGGGCTTGCCGCTGACCGGGCTTTATTTCGAGGCGCGCGACCCGGCCCATTGCGGCATCGACCAGGGGCTCGATATTTGCGATGAATGCGGCCATGGCCAGCTTCGCCATATCGTCGATCCACGCATTGTGTACGCCGATAGCTACGCCCATCGCAGCACCGCCAGCCCAATCGCCATGGCGGGAAACGATTTTTTCGCCGAATTTCTCACCGAAATCGCCGCCGGCGCGACATTCGAGCGCATCGTCGAGATCGGCTGTAACGATCTTTATCTGCTGAACAAAATAGCACCGCTGGGCAAATCTCTGCACGGGATCGACCCGATCTGGCGGGACCGCGCGGCGCCGCCCGGCGGCACGATCAACACGGTTGGAAAATTCATCGAGGATGTCGATTTTTCGGGCGATATCGGCGGCGCGCCGGACCTTGTCGTAGCGGCGCATTGTTTCGAACATATCGACGATATTGCGGCCCAACTGGGCCGGCTGCTGGATGCGGCGGCCGACGATGCGCTGTTCGTGGTCGAGGTGCCCGGCTTCGAATCGCTGCTGCGGCTGTGCCGCTTCGACCAGGTTTTCCACCAGCGCATCCATTATTTCAGCCTGGCGTCGTTTCGCCGCCTGCTGCGCCGGCTCGGCGCGGCCTATCTTACGCACCGCTTCAACTATCGCTACTGGGGCGGCACGCTTCTGGTGGCGTTCCGCAAAGCCGCCAAGGCGGACCCGGCTTGCGCGGCCGGACCGACGCCGGCACTGGTGGCCGCGCGGCTGAAACTGTTCCGCCTTCAGCTCGAACAGGCGGCGGCATTGCTGGACGGGGCGAATCAGCCGGTGTTCGGCTTCGGCGCGGCGCAGATGCTGCCGGTTCTGGCATATCATATGCATACCGATTTTAACGGTCTGGAAGCCGTGCTGGACGAT